>CAWUIJ010000066.1:0-15042 GCA_963922235.1 uncultured Parvularcula sp.
CAGCCGTACACGGTAGGATGTTCCAGACCGCCAATAGCTAAAGAGCCGCATGTCCGTTCTCCATGGTCGTTGATGTTTTGATCCTGAACCTAGAGCGTTTTCAGCCAAAGCGTATCGGGTTTGGCGGTTCGGAAACGCGCAAAAACATGAACCTAGAGCACTTCAACGACGCTCTAATCATTGAAAGTGCTCTCGGGCCCGATCCTACAAAAAAAGGGGCGGCCAAACCGCCCCTTTTCAGCAGATCACAGGACCATTCAGTCAAGGTCAGGAGCTGGGCCGCCGGCGGCAATCCAACGATCAATCCGAAGCTCAAGCACCTCGAGAGGTGCGCCGCCACCGCGCAAGACCTCATAGTGGAAGACCGGAAGCTCAAAGTCTTCACCAAGAGCCTCTTCAGCACGTGCCCGGAGCTCTTGGATCTTCAGCATACCAGTTTTGTAGGCGAGAGCCTGGCCTGGCCAAACGCTGTAGCGCTCGATCTCAATTTTGACGCCCGAAGGTTCCATCCCAGCATTGTCGACCATGTAGGCGATGGCTTCGTTCCGGGTCCATTTCTTCGCATGCATGCCGCTGTCTACAACGAGACGTACAGCGCGGAAAAGCTCATCGCGAAGGCGCCCGAGGTCACCGAGCTGGTCGTCTTCATAAAGACCTATTTCCTCAGCAAAGAGCTCAGAGTAAAGCGCCCAGCCTTCGGCCATGCCGGTGGATGAACCATTCGTCCGCACCAAAAGCGGCGTGTCTTTAGCTTCCGTCCCAAGTGCGATCTGGAAGTGGTGGCCAGGGACACCTTCGTGATAGGTGAGGGTCGGCAGCGAAAAGCGCGGCTGTGTGGCGGTGTCGCGCAAGTTGATGAAGTAGAGACCTGGGCGTGAGCCGTCTTCAGACGGACCATTGTAGTAGCCGCCCGGCGCGCCTTCTTCGGCGTATTCTGGAACCCGGCGCACTTCAAAACCAACCGATGGGGTCTCGAGGAAGTACGCGTCCATCACTGCAAGGGCTTCATCGGACAACTCACGAACATAGGCGAGCAGCTCTTCGCGGCCTTCGTCTGTGTTCGGGAAAGTCTGACCAGGAAGCTTGGCCACAGCGGTCAGCCGCTCACCAACAGTGCCTTCGGTCATTCCAAGATCGGCGAAGATCACTTCCATCTCGCTATGAATCCGCGCGACCTCTGCAAGTCCGAGTTCGTGGACACCTTCGCCGCCCAGGGTGTTTTCCCCGTTCACTTTGACGAGTGCGTCGTAAAGCGCCGAGCCACCTGGAATGTCCCAGATGCCTGCATCAGGTGTGGCCAGAGGCTCGATGGCCTCGAGCGCGCTGACCAGTCCAGCATAGGCAGGGTAGACAGAGTTCGCGACCGCGTCTTTGACGCCGGCCACCAGCTCTTCCTCGTTCTCGAACTCGACGGAGTCGAGGTAGCTGGTGAGATGTGTCACCAGGATGTTTTCGTCAGAAGGCCCCGCAATGAAACCGCTCGCGTTGCCGATAGCGCCTGAAATGGCGTAGTCTGGCGGGATCGCACCAGCTTCAGCATTAGCGTTGAGGATCTCGACTGCACCGCCAAATTGCTCATCAAACAGATTAAGGCGAGCGATATAGGCGACCGCATCATCACGCTCTCGAAGCGGATGAATGGACGTGATGAATTGGGGCATGTTCACATGCACACCGCCGATTTGCGTCACGACATAGGGGCTCGTGAAACCGCCAGCGAGGTAGTAGCCGTATTGATCGGCAACCGCGTAGGCTTCCTTGTTCGCTTCGGTGCCAGCCATCAAGACTTCGAGATATTCCCGGCGACGGGGTGTCAGCGCCTCAGGGTCGAAGGACAACAGGCGCTCTTCGAAGCGCTCGTTCATCTCACGAACCATTTGATAACCTTCGATCCCAGGCGTGCTGTAGCGATCTTTGTAACGACCGCCAGCGCGTTCCTCGCTGAGGCCCAGTGAGGTTGCGAAGGTTGGGAAGGTTGAAAGAACTTCTGTGGTGATCTCTTCAAGTGCCTGATCAAAAGCGGCATTCACGTCGACCTCTTCGGTCGGTGCGGGCGTGGGTTCTGAAGGCGCTGATGCTTGTTGATCGCAGCCTGCGAGAAGAGCGAGCCCTGCCGCGCCTGTGATCAGCGTGTTGCGAAGGGAGAAGGGGTGCATGGAAATATCCTCTCGAAAATCGATAAATGGATGTGCTCCTTTTGATATGAAAAATCAAGCACTTCCGTGATCTTTGGGAAACACATGCCATGAGAAGCATTGATCGCTGGCGTGGTGGTTACCATGTCTTTTCCAGGCGCTGCCACAATGGGGCGTCTGTTCAGAAACGATGCTCACGAATGAGGTCGCATGCAATTTGAGAACTTCACTGACCGCGCCCGCGGGCTGATTCAGGCTGCGCAGACGATTGTTCTGCGGGAAAGCCACCAGCAGCTCACACCCCTTCACCTCTTGAAAGCGCTGCTCGACGACAGCGAAGGCTTGGCGTCGAACCTCATCCGCCACGCTGGCGGTGACCCGGCTGTTGCCTTGCAACTTGCTGACGAACGGCTTACCAAGCTGCCCCAGGTCGATGGCGAGGGCGCACAGATCTACATCGCGCAAAACACAGGCAGAGTGTTCGCGCGTGCAGAAGAGATTGCCAAGAAGGCGGGCGACACCTTTGTCACCGCTGAGCGCTTGCTCGTTGCGCTCGCGATGGAAGGCGAAGCCAAGGACGCCTTGCAAAAGGCCAAAGCCACGCCGCAAGCGCTGAACGCCGCGATCAACGATGTCCGCAAAGGCCGCACCGCTGATACTGCGCAGGCGGAGCAAGGCTATGATGCGCTCAAGCGCTATGCCCGTGATCTGACAGAGGCTGCGCGTTCTGGTAAGCTCGATCCGATCATTGGCCGCGATGAAGAGATCCGTCGGACGATGCAAATCCTCTCAAGACGGACGAAAAACAATCCCGTTCTCATTGGTGAGCCTGGCGTTGGTAAGACAGCGATTGCGGAAGGTCTCGCGCTTCGCATTGTCGATGGCGATGTCCCCGAAAGCCTTAAAGACAAACAGCTTTTAAGCCTCGATATGGGCCTGCTCATTGCCGGTGCGAAGTATCGCGGCGAGTTTGAGGAGCGCCTCAAAGCCGTTCTTTCAGAGGTCGAAGCGGCCGATGGCGGGGTCGTCCTCTTCATCGATGAAATGCACACGCTCGTCGGTGCAGGGAAAGCCGACGGCGCGATGGACGCCTCAAATCTCCTCAAGCCTGCGCTTGCGCGCGGGGAGCTCCACTGCATTGGCGCAACCACGCTTGATGAGTACAGGAAGCACGTGGAGAAAGACGCTGCGCTGGCCCGGCGCTTCCAAGCTGTCATGGTCAGTGAACCCACCGTCGAAGACACAGTCTCGATCCTGCGTGGGCTGAAAGAAAAGTATGAGCTGCACCACGGGGTCAGGATTTCTGACGGTGCGATTGTGGCCGCTTCCACGCTTTCGAACCGCTACATCACTGACCGTTTCTTGCCCGATAAAGCCATCGACCTTGTTGACGAGGCCGCGTCGCGGCTGCGTATGGCCGTGGATTCGAAGCCTGAGGAGCTGGATGCTCTCGATCGGCAAATCATCCAAATGAAGATCGAACGTGAGGCGCTCAAGAAAGAAGACGATGATGCCTCGCGGGATCGTCTGTTGGCTATCGAGACGGAACTTACTGATATTGAACAGCAATCCGCGACGCTGACAGCGCAGTGGGAAGGCGAACGCGCCGCGCTCGCTTCGTCCACGGAGCTGAAAGAGCAGCTTGATCGCCTGCGGGTCGAGCTGGCCGATGCCGAGCGCACCGGCGATCTTGCCAGGGCTTCTGAGCTCAAATACGGCCGCATCCCTCAGGTTGAGAAGCAACTCGACGATGCCGTGGCCGCTGATCCAGGCGACCTCGTCCAAGAGGTGGTGGATGCCGAGGCGGTCGCGCAAGTGGTCTCCAAATGGACCGGCATCCCCGTCGATAAGATGCTCGAAGGCGAGCGCGAGAAGCTCCTCGCGATGGAAGAGCAGCTGCATAACCGTGTGATCGGCCAAGATGAGGCAGTGGGTGCTGTCTCGGCGGCCGTACGCCGGGCGAGGGCAGGTCTTCAGGACCCCAATCGTCCGCTCGGATCCTTCCTCTTTCTGGGACCTACGGGTGTCGGCAAGACCGAGTTGACCAAAGCCCTCGCCCATTTCCTCTTCGATGACGACCAAGCGATCCTCAGGATCGACATGTCAGAATTTATGGAGAAGCACGCAGTCAGCCGTCTGATTGGTGCGCCTCCAGGCTATGTCGGCTATGATGAGGGTGGTGTGCTGACCGAAGCTGTGCGCCGACGTCCTTATCAAGTCGTGCTTTTTGACGAGGTTGAAAAGGCTCACCCAGATGTCTTCAATGTGCTCCTCCAGGTGCTCGATGAAGGCCGTTTGACCGATAGCCAAGGCCGGACGGTCGATTTCCGGAACACCTTGATCATCCTCACCTCGAACCTTGGTGCAGAGTTTATGGTGGGTCTGGACGATAACGCAGACGTGGACGTGGTGCGGCCGCAGGTGATGAATGCCGTGCGCGGAGCCTTCCGTCCGGAATTTCTTAACAGGCTCGACGAAATCATCCTCTTCTCACGTCTTAAGCGTGAGCAAATGGGCGCAATCGTTGATATCCAAGTCGGACGCTTGGAGAAACTCTTGGTTGAGAGGAAAATCACCATTTCGCTGGATCACAATGCGCGCGAGTGGCTGGCCAGTGCCGGATATGATCCGTCGTTCGGCGCTCGCCCCCTCAAACGTGTCGTCCAGAAAGCGGTCCAAGACCCCTTGGCGGAACTGATCCTCGCGGGGACGGTCAAGGATGGGGCGGAACTCCATCTCTCGGCTGATCAAGACGGCCTGACCCTTAATGGGACACCGCTAAAGGCACGAGAAGCGTTCAAGCTTGGTGATCCGCCTCCAATGGCGACGCCAGAGAACCGTCTCTTAAACTGATGGCTGGTCAAATGAGCTCGATGCGTCCTTCAACTCGTTGAGTTATCAACAAATAGGGCGATTTCCAAAAGCAATTAAAATGCTGTGGATCGCATTTAAAGACCATACGCATTCTACTGTTATTTAATCCACCTGGATGGCGGTAGGGCGCAGTCTGGGTGAACCACCACGCGGCTTTGCCGAACTTGGCAAGTCTCTCGCTCTACGGACACTGTCGTCGATGGGTCTTGGCTTTCCAGGCGGGGCTCAAAGAGGATTGAGCAGGGAGAGCAAGACATGGGTAAAGGGTGGAAAACAGCAGCTGTACTTGGGGCTTTGACAGCTGGACTGACGATGAACAGCTCTGCCTTCGCCGAGCCAGCGCTCTTAAAAGCGGTGCCGCCAGAATATCCCCGTGCTGCTGAACGCCGCGATATCGAAGGCTATGTCATTGTGAGCATCGACATCGATGCTGATGGCAAGGTCGTGGCTGTTTCGGTCGTTGAGGCGGACAATCCTGGCATCTTTGACAGCTCCGCTGTTCGCGCTGTGGAACGTTGGAAGTTCGAAAAGGGCCAGGCCGCAACAGGGATCACGAAGAAACTCCAGTTCAAGCTTGAGGCTTAAGATCGACTAATCACGTCCGGGGCGGGGCATAATGAGTAAATTTTCGACGATTCGTACACGCCTGTTGAGTGGCTTAGCCCTCTCAACAGCCTTCCAAGTGCTTGCCCTCGGACTGGCAGTTTTCGCGCTCTTGATCACCTCGGGGGCCGTCCGAAAAGTGAGTCTCGAACGCCTCCCTCAAGCTGGATACGCAAATCAGCTCGCTTACACCGGTGAGCGAATGGCCGATGATATTGCTGCGGTGATTTCAGCCACATCACAATCTGTGCGTGAGGAGAGTTTCGCCGATTACGAACAGCAGGCCTCGCGGACAAAGCCACTCTTCATGCTGCTCGAAGAAGGAGGCACGTCCGCTGATAAGATGTCCGAACTCCGGGCTGCCTTTGAGGCGCTTTCCGTCGCCGCGTCTGCGGTGAATGACGCTCAGCGAGGCTATATCGATAACCGTCTGCTCCAAGAGCAAAAGCGCACCGAAGCGAGTGCTCTGCGCCAGGACTTGCAGCTTGCCTTGGAAGATGCGGTGGACGTGGCAGACGATGCGGATGTCGAAACGCTGCTCCGCCTTGGGCTTTCCGGCACGCTGATTGGTGCGCTCTATGCCGACGGATCACAAGCACCGACCCCGGAAGTTGTGACTGAGCTCAATGATCAGTTCAATGAATTTGCCGACGATGTGCGGATCAATATTGCGATCTTGGGCAGTGCCGCAACGCCTCAAGTTCGCGGATTGGCCAACGCTTTCATTGGTGTCGGTGAAGGCGAAGAAGGTATTTTCTCCATTCGCCTTTCCGAAATTAGCGCGATGGAAGCCGCGAAGGCGGCCAAGCTTCAGGCTATGGATGCTCTGTCTGCGCAATCAGACGCGATCAACCGTCTTGTCACGGAAATCAGCGCTGTCGCCCAGACAGAAGCCCGCAACTCGCTCACGGCTGCAGAGAATTCATCCCTGGCAGTCTTGATCCTTGCAGGCTTCAGTATCGCTCTTGCGGTATGGCTTGGCTATTTCTACGTCCACAGACAAGTTCTGCGCCGCCTGGGTGATATCCGCGGTGTGATGCTTGAGGTTGCTGAAGGCAAACTGGATGTCGAAGTCGAAGGCATCGACGTCCAGGACGAAATCGGCGCCATGGCCCGAGCTCTTGAAGTGTTCCGCGAGAACGCGATCAAGGCTGAGAAGCTCAACAAAGACATGCTGAAGACGCAAAAAGAAATGATCGCGCAGCAAGAAGAGAAAATGGAGCTTGAGCGGAAACAGCGCCAGGCTGACGAAGAACGCCGGGCAGCTGAGGCTCGCGCCGAGAAAGAACGTCTTGAGGCGGAAGAAAAAGCTCGCCAAGAGCGCGCTGCTGCTGAGGAGCGTGAGCGCCAGCTCCGCGAAGAAGCCGCCCAGAAAGAAATGGAAGCGCGCGAGCGTCAGCGTGAGGCCGAGGCCAAGGCACTCCGTGAACGTGCTGAAGAAGAAAAGCGCTTGATGGAAGAAAAGGCCGCTGCCGAAGAAGAAGCGCGCCTGGAGCGGGAAGCTGCTGCCGAAGAGCGCCGCCTGGAAGAAGAGAAGCGCCGCCAAGAGAAGCTGGCTGCCGAGGAGCGGGAGCGTCAGCTCCGCGAAGAAGCTGCCGAACGCGAGCGGATCGCCGAGAAAAAACGTCAGGAAGCTGAAGCGGAGGCCATGCGCAAAGAGGCTGCTGCTGAGAAGCGCCGTCTTGAAGAGCAGGCCGCAGCAGAAGAGCAGGCCCGCCAAGAGCGCGAGGCTGCTGCCGAGCGCGAACGTCAGCGAGAGATCGAGGCTCAACAGCGCCTGGAAGAAGAGCGCCGTGCGATGATCCAATCGCTGGCCAGCTCGATTGGTGAGGTGGTTCTGGCAGCGCGCGCTGGTGACTTCTCCAAACAGGTCGCGGCCGATTTTGACGATCCTGAACTCAATGATCTTGCTGAGAATTTGAACCAGCTGGTCGGCACGGTGAAGGGTGGCCTCGAAGAGACGGTTGAAGTCCTTCGTGCCCTGAAGGATAGCGATTTGACACAGCGGGTTGATGGTGATTTTGAAGGTTCGTTTGCTGATCTTCGTGATGGCGTCAACTTTGCGGCCGATGGACTGGCCAACGTTCTGATGAACCTCCGTTCGACGTCGACGCGGGTGGGTTCATCGCTGAGCGAGCTTCTCGGCGGTGTTGATCAGCTCAGCTCACAAACATCGACCCAGGCCGCAACCCTTGAAGAGACCAGTGCTGCCCTTCAATCGTTCACGGCGACTGTGGAGCAAACCTCTCAGCGTACAACGGAAATGCGTGACAACGCCCGGGCGACCCAGACCAAGGCGGAAGCTGGCGGTCAGGTCATGACCGAGGCCACTGAGGCGATGGATCGCGTCGCCACATCGTCGAAGAAAGTGACCGAGATCACCTCTGTGATTGAATCGATTGCTTTCCAAACCAATCTTCTTGCCCTCAACGCCAGCGTCGAAGCGGCGCGTGCGGGTGAAGCTGGCAAAGGCTTCGCCGTGGTTGCGGCGGAGGTGCGGAGCCTCGCGCAGTCAACCGCGAATGCGTCGAAAGAGATCAGCACTCTCATCAGTGAGGCTAACAATCAAATCAAAGGCGGTGTGGACCTCGTGAGCCGCGCAGCTGATGACCTGAAGCTGATCGTCGATGAAGTGGCGGAGAACGTGGAGCTCATCGATGATGTGAGCCAGGCGACGCAAAGCCAGACCGTCGCCCTTCGCGAGATCAACTTGGCGATGAACGACCTCGACCGCTTGACCCAGGGCAACAACACTCTCGTCGACAGCAACAATCACGCGATTGGACAGGCGAAGCTCGAGTTTGATCAGCTCGACAATTTGGTCGCCGGGTTCCGCATCTCAGGCGATGTGTCGTCCAAGGTGTTTACCGAGGCCGACGCCGCCTAACAGGTTCCTCCGTAGACTGTCAGGCCCAGCTCCTTCGTGAGCTGGGCCATTTTTTGTTGTTTCGCCTTTGAGCCACCCCGTCGTCGTGGTTAGCTGCCTCAAGCCCCTTGAACCTCAGCGCGGGGACGCGATGTCTAAAGGGTCATCACGAGGAGAAACTGCATGATCGTCACCACCACCGACGGCGTCCCAGGGCGCGAAACTATTGAGCCCATGGGCGTGGTTGCAGGCGAGGCGATCCTCGGCGTGAACATCTTTCGCGATCTTTTTGCTGGAATCCGAGACATCCTTGGTGGCCGCTCTGGAGGCTATCAAAAGGCGTTGCGCGAGGCACGGGAGCACGCCATGGCCGACATGCAGGAGGAAGCCCGTGCTCTCGGCGCGGATGCGATCGTAGGCATCGATGTCGATTACGAAGCCATCACCACCAACAATGGCAGCATGCTGATGGTCAGCTGCAACGGCACCGCCGTCAAGCTTCGCTGACCCCTTTGATCCTAGGCATTGAAGAGCGTAGAGGCCTCTCACACTGATTTGAGGAGGCCCGTCATGTCCCAACCGCTCGCCCTGATTTTTCCCGGCCAAGGTAGCCAAAAAGTGGGCATGGGCTATGATTTAGCGGAGAATTTTCGCGTGGCGCGGGATGTCTTTGCTGAGGTCGACGAGGCGCTTTCGCAAAGGCTCTCGGCGCTCATGTTCGAGGGTGATCAGGCGGAGTTGACGCTCACGACCAATGCGCAACCGGCGCTGATGGCCGTGTCTGTGGCGGCCTTTCGGGTCCTTCAGGAGGAAGCGGGCCTCAGCCTCGATCATGCTCTTGGCCTCGCGGGTCACTCTTTGGGCGAATATTCTGCCCACGCTTGTGCTGGCAGTTTTGATCTGACCACCACGGCCAAACTCCTCCGTATCCGGGGCGAAGCGATGCAGTCGGCGATGCCGGTGGGTGAGGGGGCGATGGCGGCGGTTCTTGGCCTCGACTTTGCGGCTGCTGAAAAGGTGGCTGAGGAAGCCGGCGTCGAGATCGCCAATGACAATTGTCCGGGCCAGCTCGTGCTCTCAGGCCCGACGGCCGCGATCGAGAAAGCTTGCGAGCTAGCTAAGGCTGGCGGTGCCAAGCGCGCGTTGAAGCTTGATGTCTCCGCAGCCTTCCACTCCCGCGGCATGGCGCCTGCGCAAGAGCGCATGGCCGAAGCACTGGCCAGCGCGACCGTTGCGGATCCGCAGAAGCCGGTCATTGCCAATATCGATGCGTCTCACGTCACAACGGCTGACCAGGTGCGCAGCACGCTGACAGCCCAAGTCACCGGCCGTGTCCGTTGGCAGGACTGCGTCGCGGGCCTCAAAGCGCAAGGTGCGGAGGTCTTCCTCGAACTCGGTGCGGGTAAGGTGCTTTCCGGTCTTGTGAAGAAGATCGATGGCGAAATGTCTCTGGCCAATTTCGGTGCCACTGGCGATCTTGAGGCCGCGAAGGGCGCTATAGGTTCTTAAAACCAGCACTCTTCAAATCGTCCGGGATGACGGTGATGGGTGACAGCGCGTGCGCTGCCGCCTAACCAGCCTCCATGTTTTCTTTGACTGACAAAACCGCTCTCGTGACTGGTGCCACTGGCGGCATCGGTGCTTCCATCGCCAAGACCCTTCATGCTCAGGGCGCGACCGTTGCCCTTTCTGGTCGCAATGAGGAGAAGCTCGCAGCGCTTCAAGCGGAGCTTGGCGACCGGGCGCATGTGCTGCCTGCTGATCTTTCCGATCTTGAGGCTTGCGACGCTCTTCCAGGCCGCGCGGCCGAGGCGATGGGCTCACTGTCTATCCTCATCGCCAATGCTGGGATCACCAAAGATCAGCTGATGATGCGGATGAAGCCAGAAGAGTTCGAGCAGGTGATTTCGGTCAACCTCACCGCGACCTGGCGTCTATCAAAGGCCTGCCTCAAGGGCATGATGAAGGCCCGCCACGGCCGGATCGTTGGTATCACCTCTGTCGTCGGCGTGACCGGAAATCCTGGTCAGAGCAATTATGCGGCCTCTAAGGCTGGCATGATTGGCATGATGAAATCCCTAGCAGCCGAGGTGGCGAGCCGCGGTATCACGGCCAACTGCGTGGCGCCTGGATTTATCGCCACACCCATGACGGATGCCCTGACCGACGATCAAAAAAGTAAGATCAACGAGGCGATTCCCGCTGGTCGAATGGGCACGCCGGACGAAATAGCAGGGGCATGCGCCTACCTGGCCTCGGACGAGGCAGCCTACGTGACAGGCCAAACCCTGCATGTGAACGGCGGCATGGCGATGATTTAACCATCGGGCACAGCGCCATTTGGCGCTGATAGACCGTGCTTGCGCGCCTTCAGGGCTTCCCTTAGAGGGCGAAAACCATCAAACGCCTCTGACAAGAGAGAGACGAACAAGGAGTTCCCCATGTCGGATATCACCGAACGCGTTCAGAAAATTACGGTCGAGCACCTCGATGTGGACGCAGCGAAAGTGGAGCCGAAAGCCAGCTTCATTGATGATCTTGGCGCAGACAGCCTCGACATCGTGGAACTTGTCATGGCCTTCGAAGAAGAGTTCGACATCGAGATCCCTGATGACGCCGCGGAGACCATCCAAACGGTCGGCGACGCGATCAAGTTCATCCAAGAACGCCAAGGCTAACTGACTGATAGAGCATGCTTTTGCGGGCTCTATTCAGCAGTCACGCCGGTCGCTCGGGTTGACGCCTGGAGTGGACAGTTGAAAGCGGTCAGCATCTCGCTGGCTGCTTTTTTCATGCTGCGCTTTTGGCAAAACTTCTCATCAGCGCTGGCAGGACAAACTTGCAGGGGCGGCGGGTGCTGATAAACCCGCCGGACGCTGCCTTGAGGAGTCGCCGCGAATGAGACGTGTTGTTGTCACTGGCCTAGGTCTCGTCACACCCGTGGGGAGCGGCTCCCTCGAGAAGCCCTATCAGCTTCCATGGCAGGCCCTGCTTGAAGGGAAAAGCGGTGCGACCCTGATCCCTGAGGACCGGTTTGATACCTCGGACCTCGGTTGCAAGATCGCCGCTCAAATCCCCTTTGGTGAGGGCGAGGGCCAGTTCAACGCCGATGATTGGGTGCCGCCGAAAGAGCAGCGCCGGATGGATGACTTCATCATCTACGGCATGGGCGCGGCGGATATGGCGATCGCTGATGCGGGATTACCGCTCGAAACCGAAGAGCAGTGTGACCGCACCGGCATTCTCATGGGCTCAGGCATTGGCGGTCTGAACAGCATCGCGACGACGAGCGTGTCCTTGGCTGAAAAGGGACCACGCAAGGTCTCGCCATTCTTTATCCCGTCGGCGCTGATCAATCTTCTTTCTGGCCAGGTCTCGATCAAGCATGGCCTCAGAGGCCCGAACCACGCGGTCGTCACTGCCTGCGCCACAGGTGTGCATGCCATTGGCGATGCTGCGCGTCTGATCGCTTACGGCGATGCGGATGCCATGGTGTCGGGCGGTGCAGAAGCGCCGGTGACGCGGATTGGTTTTGCTGGGTTCTTGGCCTGCAAAGCGCTCACGACCTCTTTCAACGACAATCCTGAGGCTGCCTCGCGCCCCTATGACAAGGACCGCGACGGGTTCTTGATGGGCGAGGGCGCTGGCGCTGTGGTGCTCGAAGAGTACGAGCGCGCCAAAGCCAGGGGCGCCACGATCTACGCCGAAGTGATTGGCTACGGCCTGTCTGGTGATGCTCACCACATCACCGCACCGCTTGAAGATGGTGATGGCGGCTATCGAGCCATGAAAATGGCGCTCGACCGTGCTGGCGTGAACCCCAGTGAGATCGGCTACGTCAACGCCCACGGCACCTCGACGCCCCTCGGCGACGAGGCTGAGCTCCAGGCTGTGGAAAAGCTCTGGGGCGCTGAGGCAGACGGGCTCGTGATGTCATCGACCAAATCGTCGGTGGGGCACCTCTTGGGCGCAGCGGGCGCAATCGAGGCGATCTATTCGATCCTGGCCATGCGCGACGGCGTGGCTCCAGCGACCCTGAACCTCGATAATCCTTCGGTGGAGACACCCATCAACCTCGCGCCGAAAACGCCGGTGGAGACAAACATCAACTGCGTGCTATCGAATTCATTCGGATTCGGGGGCACGAATGCATCGATCGTTATGCGTAAAGTCTGAGGCTAGGGCTGTGGGATCCCGTGGCTTCATCAAATGGTTGCTCGCTCTGGTGCTGATCGCGATGTCAGCGGCAGCTGGCGCGGGCGTTTTTGGCTATAAGCAGCTGACCGACGAAGGGCCTCTGACAGAAGAGCAGGTCCTGTGGATCGAGCGTGGGAACGGCATGGAGACCGTCACCCGCAAGCTGATCGAGATGGGCGCGATCGATAACGAGCGGGTCTTTTCTCTCTTTGCGCGAGCGACAGATCTCGGCGCACAGCTCCGCGCAGGAGAATTCGCGGTTCCAGCTGGCGCGAGCATGCTCGAGGTCGCCGAGGTCATCAAATCGGCCAAACCGATCCTTCACTACGTGACAATCCCCGAGGGCCGAACGGTGTCGCAGGCCTTTGCGATCATCGAGGCTGAGGAGATCTTGGGCGGTGAGATCACCCTAGAGGTTAGCGAGGGCGAGCTATTGCCCGAGACCTACGCGTTCCAACGGGGTGATACCCGCGATGATGTGGTCCAGCGGATGGTCAATGATCATTACACGTTGATCGAAGAGCTATGGCCTCAGCGTGCGGATGATCTTCCTTTCAACACGATGGAAGAGGCGGTCATTCTTGCCTCGATCGTTGAAAAGGAAACGGCCCTTGCTGAGGAGCGGCCCAGGGTGGCTGCAGTCTTTGTGAACCGCCTGCGCCGAGGCATGCGCCTCCAGTCTGATCCGACGATCATCTATGGCCTCACGGGCGGGGAGCCCCTCGGCCGCGGGATCCGGCAGTCTGAGTTGCGGGGTGAAACGCCCTACAACACGTATGTGATCCGAGGGCTTCCCCCGACGCCTATTGCTAATCCAGGGCGCGAGTCGATCGCTGCAGTGCTTAATCCAGCGCGTACAAACGATCTTTACTTTGTGGCCGATGGGACCGGTGGGCATGTCTTTGCTTCGACCTTGCGGGAGCACAATCAGAACGTGGCTGAATGGCGCCGGATTGAGCGCGCTCGGACACAGCAATGAGCTCCGGCGACGTTGAAGCCACCCACCTTCAAAGCATGACCGGCTTTGGTGCCGCGGAAGGCGCCTCGGGCTCCGTCAACTGGCGCTGGGAATTGCGCAGCGTCAACGCCAAGGGCCTGGATCTCAAATTCCGTTTGCCAACGGGCACTGAGGTTCTCGAGCCGGATTTACGCACCGAGTTGCGTGTTCTCCACCGCGGAACGGTCAGTGCCAATCTTAAATTGGAGCGGGAAGAGAGCGCCCAAGCGTTTTGTATCGACGAAGACGCGCTGGACGCAGCGATCTCGGCTGTGGCCCACGTCCGATCGAAGACGACCTGCGCGGACCCGCGCGCAGAAGCGATCCTTTCGATGCGCGGTGTTCTTTCGGCACCCGCTCCAGAAACGACGCTGTCGGAGGAAGAACTTGCGGGCCTCCATGCCGGTTTTGCCACCGCGCTCGACGCACTCCTGCTGGCCCGGCGTCAGGAAGCAGGCCGCATCGGGGCGGTTCTCGATGAGCGTTGCGAAGATATGGCCAAGCGGCTGACCGCTATCCGAGAGAAGACGAAAGGAGCGCGTGAGCAGATCGCTGAGCGCTTACGGACGCAGCTTGGAGAGCTTTTGGCGGAGCATGTGAGTGAGGACCGTTTGGCCCAAGAAGCAGCCATGCTTGCCATCAAAGCCGATGTGACCGAGGAGCTCGACCGGCTCGAGGTCCACACAACCTCTTTCCGGGAACTTCTCTCCAAAGGCGGTGCGGCTGGGCGCCGGCTCGAGTTTTTGACCCAAGAGCTGATGCGGGAAGCGAGCACCCTCACTGCGAAGCTCCCTTCAGCTTCCATGAAAAGCGATGGTCTTGATCTGAAGGAATTGGTCGACTCGCTACGCGAACAGGTTCTCAATATCGCATGATGAGTGTACGGAATATCGAGCGCCGGGGGATGCTCTTCGTCCTTTCAAGCCCATCAGGTGCGGGAAAGACGACCTTGTCGAAGAGCTTGCTCGCAAGCGATGACGGCATCGCGCTTTCGGTCTCAGCGACCACCCGCCCGCCGCGACCAGGTGAGGTTGACGGCCAAGACTATCATTTCCTCACCACCGAGACTTTCCGTGAGCAGAGAGAAAAGGGCGATTTTCTCGAGAGCGCAGAGGTCTTCGGCAATTATTACGGCACGCCCAAGGCTCCTGTCATGGCCAGTATCCAGGCGGGAAGGGACGTCCTTTTCGATATTGATTGGCAAGGAAAACAACAGCTTGAAGAGACCGCTCGCGACGATCTGGTGGCTGTCTTTATCCTGCCTCCGTCACGGGCTGCCTTGGAGGACCGCCTGAAACGCCGGGCGCAGGATAGCGATGAGGTGGTGGCGCAGCGGATGGCGATGGCCGACGCTGAAATCAGCCATTATG
>CAWUIJ010000067.1:0-14916 GCA_963922235.1 uncultured Parvularcula sp.
AGGTCACTCACCCAAGCCTTAGCAATCGTTCCCTCATAGGCGCTGCGCAGACCTTTCCGCGCCAGGGTGCGGAACGTCTCTGCCAGTGCAGGCTGCTTGAAGACAGACCCCTGAGCAACAGGCACACCACCAGGATAGAAAAGCTCCGTCAGGTGAGGATCGCCGCTTAACTCCTCTGCCTTTGCCAAAAGCAGATCCTCGAGACTGAAAGGCGCAACGGCCCCGTCTTCTGCGTACCCAATCGCTTCCTCGAGTATCCGCTCAAGCGGTAGATGACAGTCCGTACCGAGAAGCTTCTCCCAGGCCGAAAGGGTGCCTGCGACAGTGAGGGCTGCCAAGGGGCCGCGAGTCGGGATCGCCGCGTGGCCTCTGCCCTCGTAAAGCGTCCGATCGGCACGCTGAGCGGCTGCACCGCACCCCTGCACCACCCGCGCTGACCGATCGGGCTCGACCACAAGCCAAAAACTGTCCCCGCCAATACCGTTCATATGCGGATAAACGACCGCGAGGCTGGCCGCAGTCGCAATGGCTGCCTCGATCGCGTTGCCGCCATCGCGCAGGATGTTGAGGCCTGCCGCGCTCGCCAGGTGATGCGGGCTCGTGACCATGCCCCTCAAACCGGTTGTCGTCTCAAGCATCAGGCAGTCTCTTTCATAGGAGGGAACGCAGCAAATTCGGGTGCTGACGGCACCCCGGCGACGCCAAGATCCTCAAGATGTTTAGCTACAGCGAAAAGAAGGGCTTCCTGTCCACGTTGGGCGACAATCTGCACACCGATTGGCATCGTGCATTCATTGCTGCGAACAGGAACAGAAAGCGCTGGAACGCCGCTGATACCAAAAGGTTGAGTCATCATACCGAGATGCGCCCTGGCATTGACCGCCGCACCATTGATCATGATGGTTTCTTCATCGATCCGCGGCGCAGGGACTGGCGTGGCAGCTGTGATCAGCACATTGACCGTCTGAAAGAGCGCTTTCAATTCATCCGTAAATGGCTGAGCTGTTTTGAGTGCAGCGGTTTCTGTGCCTTCGGGAAGCAGCGCTCCGGCCAGCAGCCGGTCGCGCGTGCCGTCGTCGAAGGACTCTGCATCCTCTTGCAAAGACGCAAGGTGCCGCCTGCCCCCTTGCGCGGATGTCAGGAGAAACGCCGCCGAACGGGCTTTCGCGGCTTGGGTCAGTTCAACGGGCATAGCGCCCAAGGCATCTGCAACCTGATCAACGGCCTCGAGCACCAGGGGTTCAATTCCCTCACGGAAGAAGCCTTGGAGGACACCTGCTTTGACGTTGATCGCAGACTGCATCTGAAAGCTCTGACCAAGCATCACTTCGTGGACCAATCGCGCGTCAGCGCTCGATCGCGCAAAGGCGCCGACGGTATCGAGCTCATCCACGAAGGGAAAGACACCATCCAAAGGAAGCGATCCATGGGTCGGACGCACACTGAACACTCCGCAGAGAGACGATGGAACCCGCACAGAGCCATTGGTGTCCGAGCCGAGCGCAAACGGAACAATCTCCGCGGCCACCGCCGCCGCTGATCCGCCCGATGATCCTCCAGCCAAACGGGCCTCATCATGCGGATTGCGCGTGGTGCCAAAATGCGTATTCACCGTGCTGAAGCCGTAAGCAAACTCATCCATGTTCAGTGTGCCAACGAGAATAGCTCCTGCACCTGTCAGCCTTCTGATGAGCGCCGCGTCCGCATCCGCGGGCGGTGCATCGATCAACCTCCGGGCACCCGCGGTGGTCGGAATGCCTTCGACATCGAAGAGGTCTTTGACCGCGAAGGGCACGCCAGCCAGCGGGCCGGGATCCTCTCCGCGCGCCACCGCAGCATCAATCTGCTCAGCCTGGCCGAGCGCGCGATCCGCCAGAACCCGCGTGAAAGCTTTGATCTTGGGATTGTGCTTCTCAATGCGGGCAAGCGCCAAAGCCGCCGTGCTGGCGGCACGTCTCTCTCCTCGGCGCACACTGGCCGCAAGGTCTGCGATGAAAGGCCAGATCGCGGTCACGCGCCCTCACCATCAGGCAGCGTCCATCCCGCCGTCTGTGCATGCTTGCTGAGCGCCTGAAGCTGAAAAGCGACACCGTCCTTTGCGTCTTCTGGAACCTTGATCTTCAGACGACGAGCGCGCCCAGCCGCCGCCTCCTGCGAGACGTCGAACACAAAGACGTCTTCGCCAGCTTTTGGCGCAGAGTGCGTGTCTTTGTTCGCTTCCGTCCGGTGCACGTCGTGGCGCCTCTCTAAGATCTTGTGATTGCAAGGCAACCTGCCTGCCGCCCAGCCCTAACGCTATATTCGGCCAGGCGCGAGCCTCAAGACGACATTTTGCGCCCTAGCGTTCGCTTTTGCAATCAGGCGGTCGCTTCGGACTGTCTTGAGCGCAAGGCATAGCGCTGTGCCAATGCCGCGCCCACCACAAGCTGCGCTGGGTGATAGATCAAGAGCGGCAACATAATGAGGCCGAGGGATGGCATGCCAGCAAACAGGATTTGCGCCATCGGCGCACCGGTCGCGAGGCTCTTGGTACCCCCGCAAAACAGGGCCGTGATCTGCTCGTCGTCCTTTAAACCAAACGCCCGTGCCGCGGACGGTAGAACTGCAAATGCCGCGGCCAACAGGAGGCCCGCAAGGATCATCGCGCCCAGATAGTCCGCCGCAGAAAACCGCGACCACGTTCCCGCGGCGCCTGTCTCGGCAAAGGCTTTAAAGACAATCAGCAAAATCACGCCCCGATCGACTTTGCTCAAGAAGGCTTTGTGCTTGGTAAGCAGTTCGCTGATCAGCGGCCGCACGATCTGCCCCGCGGCGAACGGCAGAAGCACGATCTTTGAGATGTCGAGCACTGCAGCCAAAACGTCGAAATCTGTGTCGCCGGCTTGGCCAATCAACGCGACCAGCGCTGGCGTGATCAGCAGGCCAGCGAGGTTCGAGAGCGACGCATTGAAAACGGCCCCCGGTACCTGCCCTCCCGCGGTTGCAGCTAAAGCAACAGCTGAAGAAATGGTCGAAGGAAGAGCTGTGAGAAAGAAAAAGCCAAGTCTAGCCTCAGCAGGGAGCCATGGCTCACCAAAGATATAGACGACAGCACCAACTGCCGGAAAAGCCAGAAAGGTGGCTGATTGGACAAGCAAATGAAGGCGCCAGGCCGCTACACCGCTTAAAAAGACCTTCGGCGCGAGGTTCGCGCCGTGCAGGAAAAAGATAAGAGCTATACCGACAGTCGTCAGGGTATCGAGAGAAAGAAAACCCTCAAACCGAGCGGGCGCCGGGAACAACAGTCCGAGGACCACCGCTGTAAAAATCATCAGCAGTGCGGACTGTTTCTTGGCCCATGCCAGAGCCTGTTGAATTGCAAACATGAGCATGGCGTCCCCTCAATCAGTAGCGAACCATGCTCGTTCTTGGTGCGCCGCACAAGAGGCGGCGTGAACCACACGCAGACTAATGAATTTCTGTGCGGTGAAAGTCGTATACTGTCTGCGCGATACGCTTGGCAAAAGCAGGTTCGTGAACATGACTGGGGTTCATACGGAGCATGAGCCACATGGAGCCACCAACGGTGCCAAGAAGAATAGGAATCTCGTCATCCGACAACTCACGGAACGATTCAGGATCGCGCGCCCTGATCTTTTCCGCTGTTTTTCTATATACTTGCACGATTTTCTGAGCGATCACCAGACGATACTCTGAATCATCAGTGATTACCATATTGATCCGTCTGTGAGTCTCTACATTCGCATCGAACGGCCGAATGACTTTTGAGATGATGGCATACATCAGGTCGAGACCCATCGCGTCCGGATTTTCTTCGAGCGTTTCATCGACACGTTGCTCAGTGCGCTCAATCTCACGAATAGCCAGGGCACGGAACAAGGAATGCTTGTCGCGAAAATACCGATAGACAGTACCCACCGAAAAGCCTGCCCGCTCAGCAACTTTTGCAGTGGTCACAGTGTTCCCCTCAACCCGCTCTAAAAGCTGAGCGGTGCCATCGAGAATGTAGTCGATGGTCGTTCTTGCGCGCGGCTGTTTGGGCGCTGAACGGTGTAATTCCTTCACTTGCGGGCCTCCTACGGGGTCACGTTAGGGTAAATAGAAACTGAATTGTGCCTTATCCCTCACCCTCTTAGAAATGAGACACAGTATCTGTCATCATGTGGCAGACTTAACAAACGTTGATCCGCTGTTTAGGCGGCGATCGTACAGCTATGGGCGCGATAACGCACCCACCATGACAACAATTTTCTTGCACCTTGCAAGCCGTGGACCAGACCCGATGATCAAGTCTTCCTACCTGTTGGCGCTCGCTCCCCTTATGTGGGGGCCCGCGTTTGCATCCGAGGCACCTTCTTTGCCTCTTGATGTTGACCCCAACCAAGATGGGATGATTTCTCGGGAAGAGTTTGTGAGCATGCGCAACACCATCGCTTTCCAGGGCGACGCGGACAGTGATGGTCGTCTCTCGAAGGAAGAATTCACACCAATGATCCCGAGCAGGGTGCCATCGTTCATGCATGGCCGCGCGTTTTCTCAATTTGATACAAACCGTGATGGTTTCGTCGACTCCGCTGAGCTCGATACGGGTCCAGCGCGCGCTTTCGACCAAGCGGATGCAAACGGCGATAATGCAATTTCTGGAGACGAAATCGCTGAGTTCCGCACAACCCTCGAGGAATCAGGGTTCCGTCAAGAGTAAGTCTCCAAGATGAGAGGGTAACGATGGGGATCAAGTCTATGCGTATTAAGAGCGCGTTTGCGGCAAGCTGTGCCGCACTGATAGCGACAGCAGCCGCTGACGATGCAATTGAATCGGAAGTTCTGGAGTCTCAGCCAGCCGAAGAAGCAATTGAACAGGTCGTAGAGCCGTCCAGCGAACCGGTCGCCGAAAGCACTGAAGACAGTGTCATTGAGCAAGCTGATGAGGTTGTCGACCAAGCTCCGGCCGAGGAGGCCGAAGAGATCGCTGACCTCCCTGTGAGCGAAGAAGCGCTAGACCAAGACGCTGAAAAGAAAATTCGGCGGATCGAAAAGCGCCAACAGGAGCGCAACGAAGTCCGTGAGAGACTTGAAGCCTTCGCCGTGGATCGGTCCAAATGGCGCCTCAGCTCGAACGTAGCATTTGCCAATGTCGAGATTGAGATCGAGGAAACTGAACTCGTTATCCCTGAAGACTTTGCCCTCGAAGACATCGATCTTGAGATTCCTGAGCTGACCGATCTATCGAGTACGTTATTTATTGCGTCCGCGGGCTATCGCATCCTGCCCATTGTCGAGCTGACTGGACAAATAGGTTATGTCAGCTCGGAAACCGCGACCCCCTTTCAGCTCACAACCACGATTCCAGAGCCGGACATTGCTCTTGATTTGGGGCTGATCGACTTTGATGAACCCGTCACTCTTAATCTTGACAGGGACGAGGATATTTCGGGTTACGCGTATGGTTTGGGTGCTAACGTGCTTCTACCCGTCGGAATCGTCGCCGGACGACCTCTGATTGCGACAACCAACGTCCTTTATAATTGGAACAGATTGGACGGCGGTAACGTCAATTCAGAGACCCTCACTGGATCGGCTACCCTGACTTATGCTGTTCTGTCGGAAAAGGCGCTGTACACGTTTTCCGCTGGCGCTGGGTATACGCGTCTCAAGCGCGAAGCTTCCAGAGACTTGGAGCTTGCTGGACAAATCTTTGGCCTGAATACCGAGCAGAAGATTGAGAGGCCTTGGAGCGTCAACATGAGTTTGTCGCGTTCGCTTACTGATAAATGGTCAATCGGCTACGGTATCTCAATGAACACGGGTGGGCCGATCTCCCAGGGCGTTTCCCTTATCTTCACTCCGAAGAAGAGGAAGTAAGCGGCGACGTTAGGCAAACGCAATGCTCAGGGTGGCAACTTATGCGACGTGTCTCTGCGCCCGCTTTCGGCGCCCTGACATTGGCCGTTGGTGATTGTGACCCGACAACCACTGATCATTGCATCAAACGAACGTCCACCTTCACCGGGGATGGACCAGGATTTGAACTCATCAGCCTGACAGGACGCAGCGTCTGGGGCACACGTCAGTGGTCCACGGAAGAATTTGAGGATCTCGCCCTGCCTTAGAGCTGGAAGCTCTGGCGCAAGAACGACACGAGACTGCTCCTTGCCGATCGTGGGCTGATCACCCACTCGCCTGGTTGTTCGTCCAAGGGCGAGTACAACGTGATGACGGCTTTCGGCCGCGATCTCGTGCAGGTGGTCAAGTTCAAATCCTTCAGCCAACCCCCGAACAGCGAGGGCCTGATCCGCCGCGTAGAGCTCGAAAAGTACCACGAGCTCCAATACCATGCAGGACGGACAATCAGCCTATTGCATAGCCCTCACGGCGAACCTTTTATCGCCGTTGCCCGAACGCTTGATCGCCAAGCCGACACACCCACCCTTCCCGAGGGTTGGAGCCTGACCAAACATCTTCTCGAGGACGACCTTCGCGTCGACCTTAACGGAGAGGTCAGTGTCCTTCGTATGGATAACGAAGACTCCTACCAAGGACCCCTTCCAGCCGAACTCGTTTTCTAGATTCCCGGGAGGAGCAAGCGAGCGCAGGCTGTGCATCATCGATGCAAGAGCCTGGTTACAGGTGCTCACTATCCATGTCTCTGGAACTGCCGCATTGGCCCGGTTCAAAAGAACCAAAAAGTGGTGCGCCTGAGCGCAACTGACTTGAACTCAGCATCCCAAGCGACCGACCGGTCGCCGGGCGAGCAGCCCGGCCCATCGGAGGCGCCGCGCGCCGAAAGATCGAAAATGGTGCGGTCGAGAAGACTCCGACAGAACGAAAATCCTATTTTTTTCAACAGCTTAATCGAAGTCGCTTGGTCATTTTGTAGTGCAAATTGTAGTGCAAAATTGGTGGTGTAGACCCCCGCCTCAGCTGATTGGAACCCGTTCTTGCTAGCGACCAAGTTCGAGCCCTGACCGGCGTCGAAATCATTCTAATAGATCAATATTTTCAGTGCATTACCCCACCTTTCCCTGCCCTTTGTGCATGAGTTTGCAAATACCCTGTCCATGAGCGCGCGCCCGATCGGGCCTTATTTAGAGGCTCTTTCCAGAACGTCGCGACCGGACAACGGCTTGAGATACCCTCCGGTACAGCGTCACCACGATCACGCTCCTTCTCCTCGCCGATCGGACGTCAGCGAGAAAAGACGGGTCGGTCAGGCCGTCGCGCGATTGGATGATCGCAGATCGCCAGACGCCACGCGATCACCGAAGAAGAGGTCAGCCGAACCGGGGTCGCATCGGTTCGACGACCAAACCAATGTATGAGGTGAGCAGAGGCAATGCCGTTGCCTGTCCCAATTTTAACCGTGTGCGAGCACGGCGGATCTGCTGATCAGCGTATAGCGCGTCCGCTTTCTCGCCCCGACTGGGGTGATGAAAATCTCCCACGATAGTCCTTCTTCCGCCCATCAAACGAGCCTGTTGAAGGGCATCTTTCGCGGACCGGACAGCGGCGGGGCACCGACCCGCCGGCAACCGGATTTAGCACGTACACGAAGGCCAAGGTAACCGACAATCATCTACACGGCGGATACCGCCAGTCTATTATCGAGCAGCAGCAGCCGCTCCAGTCGAAAGACCTGCTTCTGGTGAGCCAGAACACGTCCATCGCACATCCGCGGTCGACTTCGGGGAACGGCGAATGACCATCCGCTTTCTCCCGCAACAGAATCTATGCTAGGTAACGAAGCCGCCATACCGACCGCTAGAAGCGCGTAGATCCCGAATTACTACGGCCAATCAGAAGGCAGGCGATGTTAAATCTCGCTTAGCTCCCGATACTTCACTCACCCAGTCGTTACCGTAGATCCGGACCACATCGGGACAAGTCTCGACATGCAAAACGGATGCACCCCCACATAGCCTCGCATTCATGGCGATCGAGCCACTTTCTAGAAGCACGGCGATTTGCTTTTCGGGCGAGGGACTGACGTTTCGGACAATGTCCACAATTTTCTGACCGACCGGATGCGCTCCAGAAACGAGACGCACGGCTGGGTCCTCTCCATCTTCGGGAAAGACCCTGCCTACCTGAGCATCGGACGGGTCGAGCACCAACACTGAACCGCTTGCGACCGCGACGAAAAACCGGAACGTTTTCTCTTTCGTGTTGGGTTCGATCGACACCACCTCAGCGGCCAAGCCACTGATTTTATGGCCCAAAACGTCTTCGAAGTTTTGTTTTTGCATCATCAAGCTCCTAACATGGGAGAAGTGGGAATTCTCACAATCACCTTCAAGTTTGTTATCGACCGAAACTCGCAGGCTACTGAGCCTATTTGTACTGGGACAACGCACGAGTGCTAGCTTGCCAAGCATCGTTCATCGCCCGTTTTGCGGCATGCGCGATGGAGGCGTCTCGGACCAGGTCACAACCTGTCATAGACCTATCTTGATCCATAAAAACTCTAAAAACGATTCCTGAATCAACAACAACAAAATCGTCAGTCCCCACTTGATTAAACAACTTGGCCGAGTTAACGACATTATTATAATCTTCGATAAGTATATACCTGACATCTATATCGATCGAGATTTGTCGCTCCATTAGTTCTGAGATCATTTCGAGCTCCTTGAGCGTGTCAACAATAAAAAGACGACGTATCGAGTTACCTGAAGCAACATGAGCACCTTGCAAAGCTTGGGCAATTTGAAACGACCAAGAGGTGGCCCACACTTCGTCAGGCCGGACACGGTTGTGCGCCAGAAAAGAAGTCGAAATTGATAGAGCATCTCTCCACAAATCGAATATATCGTCTACTCCTCCTCTTATAACATTGGAGTTCACCAGTTCTCGATTGGACTTTGCACCGTAATAGAACAAAAGTCGATCGAATTCATCGCCTGAACGAAGATGCTCGAAGAATGAAGAAATTACAGAAAGGTTTTTGCTAAGATTTTCAGCCTGACTAGCAAGTTTGTCAAGACGGGAAAAGCGCTCTATAACAATGTACCCCATCAACAGCCCCAGAAGCAAAATAGTAATTAATGGCAGCTGCTCTTCCAAGGGTCCGAGCCAGCCAAAAAAACCTGCAACTGCAATAGCAATTGACGCAGTAGCGATCAGAATGGCAAACGCACTTTCCAGAAATTTCAGCACACGATATCCCCGACCTACAACGGCCGATCGTAGCGGAATTCACATTCGGTGGCTATGCCGCAGATTTCGAGAACCGGGGTGCCTATGGTTAAAAAAGATCTGAGCATGGACCCAGCGTCGTCCTGGACGTTCGAGACCGCCTCCGCCTTTAAGCGATGGCAAGATGATGGTCGGCACCTTTATGGCCGGATATCGAATCCCACCGTCGAACGCGTTGAGCGCGAATTGTCAGCCTTAGAAGGCGGTGCTCAAGCAACGCTTTTCGGATCTGGGATGGCGGCGATATCGACACTACTTATCGCTTTACGCAGCAAATTTGAAACTGTCGTCACCACAAGGAATTTGTACGGCGGCACTCGTACTTTTTTCGATGCTATCTGGCCTACGCTTAACGGCCAACTTATAGAATTCGATGTCGAGGAAGAAATAATTGAGTACGCTAGGAAGCATCGCTGTATTATTTTTATTGAGTCTCCATCAAACCCTTTTCTCGAAGTATTTAATATAGCAAGAATATCTGAAAACCTGTATTTTGATAGAAACCCAATAATTGTTGACAACTCTATTGCGACGGCTTTTTCATACTGCCCAACACGTCTTGGTGCACACTTCTCAGTGGCATCAGCCACCAAAGGATTGTCCGGCCACGGCGATGTTCTTGCTGGCGTCGTCTGGCAGAATACAAGTGTAAAATTTGACTTAAAGTTCTATAGAACATATTTAGGGCCGGTGTGTTCGCCAGAAGTCGCTGCACGGCTAAGCCAACAAATGATGACCGGAGAGCTACGCCTGAAGAAGCAAAACGAAAATGCAGGTTATATTATCAGCAGACTGAGAGCAAATGATTACCGTGTATTCTATCCAGATGGCTGCGAACAAGACATACTAGATCAATTCAAAATTGGGTTCGGCCAAGTTTTTTCGGCAGAATCTTCAAAGTCTTTGGAGGAAATTCGATATCTTATGGGCACTCTTAATGTCATTTCTATTTCTACTTCTTTTGGATCTGTTCATTCGAGTGTTCAACTTTGTAATGATATCGAGTATCGTTCGCCCAACGGAAACAATAACAATCCCGCAGCTCGACCACTCCTTCGCTTTTCAATTGGACTCGGAGATCCCGAGCTTGTTTATCAAGAAGCAAAAATTCTTTTGTAGGTCTTTGATCCGTGTAGAAGGATTCAACCAATTGAGGGGATTAGATTTCAATCAGGTCGAGAAAATATCTTAGTGTCTGCCCGCAGACGCCATATAGAACAGAGCGTTGATCACCTCCTCCAAATCCGTCGTCCGGGGACGGCCGAGCCGGTTCGGTGGCCGCAGAAAGGGCTCAATGATCGCCCATTCGGCATCCGTTATGTCGCTTGCATAGCGCAGCCCGCGTCCGTCATGCTGCGCCCGAGTGATTTCAGTCCAGGGCATCGGATCCTCGTTCAGTGTCGCAACCGAACAGAATCACAACCCGCTGAAACCACTCAACCCTTTCTCGGTCAGGCTCTAAGCCTTCTAGAAACGTTGTCGCTTAATCTCAGTGACCTGCAGAGACGTGGATGGCCGATCGGTCTCTTCCTTCCCCTTCCTCAGCTCCTTCCATAGAGCTAAGTCTCACAAACCAGCCGGACCATTTTTCGGGAGGCAGACCAGCAACATAACCCTTCACGTCCGTCTCGATTTTTCTTATGAGCATGAGTACGAGATATCAGCATGCTTCTCTCGTATTTAATTGTATTGAAAGTTACAGAATGTTCCCTTGAGGAAATAACGCCCACTCCTCTCAAAAGCACCTCCCGCCACAACCCATTCATCTAGAGCAAATCTTCCGTAAGTATCGGCAAAAGATTTACGACTTAAGCACACAAAGACTTCCGAAAGGATTACTGCAGTCTTTGAATTCCATAACAAAATTTCTTTCTGGATTTCTTGCACGGCATTCGATGTCATGTAAACGACTGCTTCTGATGCCATTCTACCGTCTTTTGACATGTTATCACGCAACTGTGCGAGAAGCTGCTGAGTAAATGCATCTCCTGGCGCGCCGAGCAAGGGCGGATTGCAAACAATCATGTCAAAAAAACGTCCATCCAAAGATGAGAACGCGTCGCTACGAAGAGCTTCGATAGAAAATCCATTTAAACGAGCATTTCGAAGAGTTGCTTCGACATTGGACTGGGCAATATCGACGGCGGTAACCGTCGCGCCGTGCGCCAGAGAAACTAAACTGAGGAGACCAGCACCGCAACCCAGGTCTAGAACTCTCTTATTGTCCTTATACTTTCTATCGAAAAAGAGGTTATCAAGAATCTTCGCAAACCGTAGGCCTGTTATTGTTGGAACAAATTCTCCCTCACTTTTGACTTGTAAGTGTAAGTGTCGCTCTAAATTGCGGCTAAAATAAGAAATATTTTCTCGGGTGTTACGGCTACTAGTATGTTGAGACATCATAATACCTCTGGGGGCCATCTTGTTCATAGGCCTGGTTAAGACTATTCACTTTCGCCTCATCGACCTCCACACCTAGACCAGGTTTCAATTTGCCCTCAATGCGCAAAGTATCTTCCGGCTTCAGGGGATCGCCATCTATGAAATCTTTTCGTATCAGATGGCCAATTGACTGATGCGGTCTGTCTTTGAGGCCTAAGCTTGACGCGACGTGCCACATAGCGGCGAAGCCGAGGCTGGTCTCAAGATATGAACGAAGCCAGGTATATTTCCCGAGGCCTTTGACAAATCCAGCGAAGCTCGCGCACTGGCGCATACCTCCGACAGAATCGACGCTAAAAACAACGGCGCTTATTCCATCAAGCGCCGCTAAAACATTCTTGTTAGTACAGTGAGTTGCAATCGCAACATCATACTTTGTTCCAAGTCGAGAAGACTCCACGACTGAAGCCACAGGCTCTTCAAGAAGTCTGATATCATCGCCACACTGATCTAGAAAATTTCGCGCCGAACTCCAGTCAAATGCCATGTTGGCATCAACAGAAATATATTTTTCCGGAAATCTCTCTTTTATTCGCTTGATGCAGTAAATGTCGAATTCTACATTATATCTACCGATTTTCATCTCAATCCAAGGAGTATAACTACTTTGATGCGAACTAATTTGATCGATAAATTCTTCAACGCACGACTCATCCTCTCGTCCGAGGGCATATTCGTACCGCAAAAATTTTGGAACCAGGTTCTGACCTTCACCGAGGAATATAGACGATGGTAGATTCTTCAACTTTCCGAGACAGTCCAATGCTGCCATTTCAACTGCACTCCATGCACGCCACTCTTCGTGTTGCATTGGAGTTCCGAAATCAATTACTTCAGCGGCGAACTGATCGCGACTAAACAACAATTCGCTCAGAGAGAAATGTGATACTATTGATTTCGCCCAGGAATCCACTATGTTACATACGTTTCCGTGAACCTCACCCCAGCCAACAAAGCCTTCTTCATTCTCTATACGTAATAGTGTCGTGGTAAAGCTATTCATTGATCCATTTGCGAGAAGCAGACTCTTCACAAGAGGAATATTTAGGGGTATGGCTGTAACGCTCTTGATCATTTCATGTCCTCAGTCTAGTCAAATCACGGGCGCGTTGCGGTCCGAGCGACTTTTGACTGCGTGCCTCTCATAGCTTATTTGATGCGCTTCGATAACCCTGCTGTGACCTGAACCCTTAGCCGCGCTCGTTCATTTTGAGATTCCTTTGGGTTGTGGTCCGCTCCCCGAATTGCCCCCACCTGGCGGTAGAGTTTTCCGGGTCAATCAGGGCAGCGGGCTGGTGATGCTGCCCTGATTTGTGAGCATGATCGGCGGTTTGTTGCCGATCGCGCTGCGAGGACGTACCTCGTTATAGTCTCTACGCCAAGACTCCAACTTTCCGTGTGCGTCAGCTAGGCTGAGGAACCAATGGACGTTCTCATCCTGCGCCTGCTTGAGGTCCCACACCTGATCGCTCTCAAGCCCCTGATACTTCGTCTTCCATCTGTAGAATGTCTGCTCAGTGATGCGGGTCTGGCACACCGGATCCGCCACCAGCATCCCCATCGGCCTGCTTCAGCAAGGCCACGATCTGCTCGACTGAATACCTCTTCCGCTTCATGGCGATCTCCTCTCGTTCGTCGGAGCCGCCGAAAAGCTAACCTCGAAACCGGACCATTTTCACCATGTCACCTCATCGGCGCGCCTGCGGGGCGCGCATTAGGACAGGCGGCCGGGGCCGCCTGACTTTCGGGGTTCTTGTTTTCCCTCTCGGCCGGGGGCGGCGCCCGTCTGTCGCCCGAAGCGGTCCGGCCGCAAGGGCGGCGGCGACAGGGCTGTCCGCGTTTCTTTTCGTCGTCCTACCCCCACCCTTGCGGCCGGCCCTTGAGGCTTCGGGCGTCCTGCGGGCTCTCGCCGCCCCCCGTCCTTCCGGGAAAACATGCGGGGGCGGGGAAAGGATGACGAACCATGACCCGCACACGGAGAGAACGCACACGCGGCGACCTTTATGAGGAGGTCACCGCCCGGATCATCAGACAAATGGAGGAAGGCACGGTCCCTTGGGTTCAGCCTTGGACCAGCAAGGGCGCGGGCAGCCCGGCCCTTGGCCTGCCCCAGAACGCCGCCACGAAGCGCCCCTATTCCGGGATCAACATCTTACTCCTCTGGGGGGCGGCGCAGGAACAGGGACGCGAAAGCCAGCTCTGGCTGACCTTCAAACAGGCCCTCGCCTTGGGCGGGGCGGTGCGCAAGGGCGAGAAAGGCACCACCATCGTCTATGCCGACCGCTTCACGCCTGAGAGCGAAAAGCAGAAGGCCGCTGAGACCGGCAGAGACGCGCGGGAGGTCGCGTTCCTGAAGCGGTACACGGTCTTTCACGTGGACCAGTGCGACGGGCTTCCCGAGGACGCCGTCACGGGCCGGGCACCCCTGCCCCCACGGCAGATCGAGCCCGTGGCGGAAAGCCTGATCGAAGCCACGGGCGCGGATGTGCGCGTCGGCGGGGATCGTGCCTATTACGTGCCGTCACAGGATGTCATTCAGGTCCCGCCGCAACCAGCGTTCCGGGACCAGATCAATTATTACCGCACCTGTTTTCACGAGCTGGGCCACTGGACGGGCCACGCCACGCGGCTGGCGCGGGATCTTTCGACCAGTTTCGGGACCAAGGACTATGCCCGCGAGGAACTGGTCGCCGAAATGGCGAGCGCCTTCCTCTGCGCCGAGATGGGCATTCTCCCCACCGTGCGGCATGCGGATTATCTCGCGAACTGGCTTGCGGTCCTGCGCGAGGACAAGCGGGCGATCTTCCGCGCCGCGTCCCTCGCCTCGAAAGCCGCCGACTTCGTGCTGGCCTTCCACACACCGCAACAGGCCGATCAGCGCGCTGCCTGAGCGGCGCGCCCTCTTTCCCTCATTCACGTGAAAGACCATCCCATGACCTATGAGACCTATCCCCTCGCCGCCCTCGCCATTGCCGAAGAAAACGTCCGCCACGCCGCGCGGCCCGATGACGGCATCCCGGCCCTTGCCCAGCTTATCGCGGATAGCGGCCTGCAGCAGCCGCTCTGCGGCTACAAAAAGGGGCGCACCAAGCTCCTCATCTATGACGGGCGGCGGCGCTTGGCTGCGCTGAAGCATCTCGCCAAGGAGGACCGTCTGCCCAAGGACTGTCTTGGCGGCATTCCTTGCCGGATCGGCTCGAAGGCCGAGGCCCGCGCGGCGAGCCTTGGGGCGGGGCTGGGCGCGAAGGGCTTTCATCCGACCGAAGCCTCCCGGCAGTTCGC
>CAWUIJ010000068.1:0-14523 GCA_963922235.1 uncultured Parvularcula sp.
CCGTTGATGTTCGAGAAACCTGGTGCCCGCAGCGGCACGCCGTTCTGCAGATAAAGAAAAGAACCTGCCCCGGCGCCGCCTGTCAGAACAGGTGAGCGAATGGCCGTCAGATGCTCCCGCCCCGAGCCAGCCTGCACGAACGTCCCAGCAGACCTGTTGAGCAGTTCAGCTGGTGCGCGCGGCGAGACAAAGGCCGCCTCATCTCCGCTCAGGACACTGATGCTCGAAGCGACATCGCTCAAAGCGACGCCGCGACGCTCAGCAGTCACGACAATGGTATCGTCCGCAAAAGCCGGTCCTGCGGACACGCTGCCCAACACCAGTCCAAAGGCGGCACATGGCCGGCCCCACCCCCAAATCGACACGCCATCCTCCTTGAATGAGCTGAGATGTCCTAACGCCCTGCGCCCGCGATCCAAGCAAGAACTGACGTACCGAGGACGTAACCTCATCGGGACCTTAGCCAAGGACCTGCTTAGAAAAATGTGATTGAGGTACACTGCAGGCCCAATCTCATGAAAAACATAAAAAAAGTATCGTCCAACAATTCGACACAGTCTTGTCATTTTCCATTGACGGTGCCACGAGTGCGTGGTTCGGTTAACCTTGACAATCGTTAAAGATAGCGGCGTTGGGCACTATGGGCACGATCTCTCTGGGGCGCGAAAGGGGACAAGCATGATCAAGTCGGAACTCATCCAGATTTTGGCTGAAGAGAACCCTCATCTGTTCGCAAAAGACGTCGAGCGGATGGTGAATGTGGTGTTCGACGAGATCACCGATGCCTTGGCGGAGGGTGATCGCGTGGAGCTGCGCGGCTTTGGCGCCTTCTCCGTTCGCCACCGGGAAGCCCGCACAGGACGGAACCCACGGACAGGCGAGGCCGTCGAGGTTGAAGAAAAGTGGGCGCCTTTCTTCAAAGCCGGCAAGGAAATTCGCGAGCGCATCAATGGCGAAGACGGCAGCGAAGACAGCGCGCCTCAAAAAGTCGCGCGCACAGGTTAACGCCCCTCTTTCCAAGGCGACCAAGGCGCGGCATGACACGGGCATGCGACGCTTTTTGACGACATCAGCTCTCTTTGTCTTAGGTATCGTGTTGGTGGCTTTCTTGGTCGCCAACCGGCAACAGGTCACGATCAGCTTTGACCCGTTCAACACGACGGATCCAGCCTACAGTTTCACCGCTCCGCTCTGGGCGGCCCCTGCCGGCTCTCTGTTGATTGGCTATATCCTCGGCGCCCTTGGCATGTGGCTCTCAAACGGCAGCCTCCGGCAAAAAGCGTCAGAGCGGAAACAAAAGGTGCGGGAGCTCGAGCGCGAGGTCGATCTTGCGAATGATGCTTCAGTGAAGACCGCGTCGGCTGCGACCAGGTTGCCTGCCCTTCGGTCGTGACCCGGCCCCTTCTCATCAAGATCTGCGGTCTTCGTACGCCGGACGACGCGATGGCAGCGGTGGATGCAGGCGCGCAGCTCGGCGGTCTCGTCTTTGCGCAAGCGAGCCCCCGCCGCGTGAACCTGCGCGAGGCGCATAAAGTCCGGGACATCCTCTTTGGCAATGCCGAGGTCGTGGGTCTCTTCGCCAACAATGCGTTCGAAGAAATCGCTGCCACCCACAGCGCCGTGGGCCTCGATAGGATCCAGCTCCATGGCAGCGAAGACGACAGCTTCGCTGAGCGGGTGGAGAGGGACGTGGGTCTTCCGGTTCTCAGGGCTCTTCCGATTGATACCGCCGACGACGCGAAAGCCGCTGACGGACGGTTCGGTTCTGCTTTCCTCTTCGATGCGAAACCGCCCAAGGGCGATGCCCAAACGGGGGGACACGGAGTGTCTTTCGATTGGTCCGCCCTCGACGGTTATATGGGCGAGAAGCACTTTCTTCTCGCCGGTGGTTTAACCCCGAACAATGTGGGCGATGCAATCAAGGCCGCATCGGCGCACCCAACCTTCGCCGGGGTCGATGTCTCATCCGGCGTTGAGCGCGAGCGCGGCGTGAAGGACAAAGACTTGATCCAGTCCTTCTGCGATGCCGCCCGCGCAGCCCATAAAGAGCTGTCGTGATCATCAGGGCAGCCTCCCTCGGCGATGACGACGGGATCTGGGCCACGCTTGAGCCCATGATCCGTGCGGGGGAGACTTATGCTCTGCCGCCGGACTGGAGCCGGGACGACGCTGTCGCTTATTGGTGTGGCCCCAATATGACGACTTTTGTCGCCGAAGATGAAAGCATTCTTGGCACGTATTATATGCGCCCCAACCAGCTGGGCGGAGGCGATCACGTCTGCAATTGCGGCTATGTCGTCCATCCCGATGCACGAGGGCGCGGCGTTGCACGGCGGTTGGGCGAACATTCCATTCAGACCGCGAAGAACCGAGGCTACAAAGCCATCCAGTTCAACTTCGTCGTCTCGACCAACACGGCCGCGCTGAAGCTCTGGGAAAGCTTAGGCTTCGGCGAAATCGGACGCGTCCCTCAAGGCTTCCGTCACCCGGCGGAAGGATATGTGGACGCCCTGATCCTTCACCAAGCGCTTTAGAGCCGCCAAACCATATCCACACGGTGCATATCCTGGCCCCAACCGTGATCTGTGCGGCTGAGGGTGGTTGCACCGAAATAGGCGTAGAAGCTCTCGCTGATATGGCTGGCTGAGATATCGATCGAGGTGACGCCCCGCCCTTGAGCCTCCTCGCGGATCGCCTCGATCATCAAACGGCCTAGCCCCCGTCCGTGCCAGGACAGATCGGCCATGAACCAGACAATCCTTCCTCGGCCAGGGCCTTCATCCCCAAGACCAAAGGCGCCCACCACCTGATCGCCATCAAGAACGACCCGGTAGATCGATGCCTTGTCCGTCAAGAAACGCTCGAACACGCCGCGCTCACCAGGATGGAAGAACTCCGGCGCATTCGCATCGAAAAGCGCAAGGGCCTTGGCGCGGTGCTCGGAACGATAGGTATGGATGACTGGAGCGCTGGTCATGCTTTCCGCTCAATCAGGTCCCATTTGTTCCCATAAGGATCAGAGAAGACAACCACCTTGCCGAAGGCTTCCTGCCGCGGCTCTTCGGTCATCTCGACCCCCGCCTCAAGATACCGGGCATAATCGCGATCGAAGTCATCCGTTTCAAGAAAGAGAAAGACCCGCCCTCCGGTTTGGTTGCCAATGGCGGCCTCCTGCTCGGGACCGGAAGCCTTGGCGAGAAGCAAAGAGGTCTCTTTCGCACCGGGAGGGGTCACACGGACCCAGCGCTTAGTCTCGCTGAGCCTCGTGTCTTCAGCCAGCTCAAACCCAAGGGCGCCAACATAGAACGCGATCGCCTCGTCATAGTCAGGAACGACAAGAGCGAGTGCTGACAAATGTTGCGCCATCGTGCCTATCCGCTCGCGCGGTCCTTCTTTTCATCGAGCGAACCCCTTGCAGCAGCCTCGTCCAGCATCAAGACCTGCCGCATGGTCAGACTGGCATCGGCCTGCTAGGCGCTCGCTTCCAGGAGTTTTGACCATGCCCGACGACGCCGCCACACCGCTCAACAGTTACCGCCTCGGCCCTGACGAGGAAGGCCGGTTTGGCGCGTTTGGCGGCCGCTATGTCGCAGAAACGCTGATGCCGCTGGTCCTGGAGCTGAACGAGCAATACGCCGCCGCGAAGGCTGATCCAAGCTTTCAGGACGAGCTCGACCACCTGCTCAAGACCTATGTCGGGCGTCCCTCGCCGCTGACCTATGCCAGCCGGCTGACCGACCATGTGCGCGAGAGCGCTGAACCCGGCAAAGGCGCAAAGATCTATTTGAAGCGCGACGAGCTGAACCACACCGGCGCGCATAAGATCAACAATTGCGTCGGCCAAGTGCTGCTCGCCAAACGCATGGGCCGGACCCGGATCATCGCCGAGACCGGCGCTGGCCAGCACGGCGTCGCAACAGCCACCGTCTGTGCCCTGATGGGCCTGCCTTGTGTTGTCTATATGGGCGCCGCGGATGTCGAGCGGCAAAAGCCGAACGTCTTCCGCATGAAACTGCTCGGCGCCGAGATTGTGCCCGTGACCAGCGGTAAGGGTACGCTGAAAGACGCGATGAACGATGCTCTGCGCGACTGGGTCACCAATGTCGCGGACACGTTTTATGTGATCGGGACCGCGGCTGGCCCGCACCCCTACCCCATGATGGTCCGTGACTTTCAATCCGTCATCGGAACAGAAGCCAAGGCTCAGATGATGGAGGCCGAAGGACGGCTTCCTGATGTGGCGATGGCCTGCATTGGCGGCGGCTCGAACGCGATTGGTCTCTTCCACCCCTTCCTTGACGACACCTCTGTCCGCCTGATCGGTGTGGAAGCAGCGGGTAAAGGCCTGAATTCTGGTGAGCATGCCGCGAGCCTCACCGGCGGGAAGCCTGGTGTTTTACACGGCAACAAGACCTATCTCCTGCAAGACGAGCACGGACAAATCGACGATGCGCATTCGATCTCCGCAGGTCTCGATTATCCAGGTATCGGACCCGAGCACGCTTTCCTTCATCAGAGCGGGCGGGTCGAATATCTCTCGGCCACCGACGATGAAGCGCTTGAGGCTTTCCAGCTCTGTGCACGGAAAGAAGGGATCATCCCCGCGCTGGAGCCAAGCCACGCGCTCGCCCGCGCCCTGGAAGTCGCAGGAGAAATGGAGCGCGAAGAGATCCTTCTCCTGAACATGTGCGGCCGCGGCGACAAGGATGTCTTCACCGTCGCAGAGGCCCTCGGCGTTGAGGTTTAGTCTGCGCGCCGCGCGGCCTCTTCGAACGCGTCCGCGGTCAGTTCCCTGATCGCCCTGTCGTCCTCAGATGCTTCCTAGCGAACAATCACAGTCCCCTCATCACCACTAAGCCCCCGATCAACCTCGAACTTTACAGAAACAACAGTCGGCGTTCAAAGACAATTGGATCGCCGGGCTGATCTGAGCTAAATGAAAAGGGGGATTTAAGGGGAGATGGGACCCATGAAGCCGAAGTATTTGTCAGCCACTGCCTTTATGGCAGCGGCCTCGATCACGGCATCGACGGCGAGCGCACAAACCATTTATCGAAGCGGCGAGGTCACGATGTCCGATCGCGAAACGATCGATCTGGACACAGGCGTGGTCTCCGCCGGTCCAGGTGGTGTAGCACACGACTTTGAGTTTCGCGCCATTGGACCCAATGGATATTTGTTCCCGATCGGCGGCGTACCACTGGTTTGGGTCGACACCCTTGTCATCACCAAAGATGTCTGTGAGGCGGCACTTGAGGACGTCATCTCCTGGCCATTGGACCTTGAGGTCATCACCGGCGACCGGCGCTATGTTTGCTACCGCACATCGAAGGGCCGGGTTGGCTCAATGCGGATGAATCAGACCCCGTCCCTTCTCAACCGCAACCTTCAGATTGGCTATTCGGTCTGGGCGTCCGAGGACGAGGAAAGCGCCCCCGGCTACACCCGTCTCAGCCCGGAGCAGAGCACTGAGTATCGCGATCCCCTCGTCACCCCGGACATGCTCGGCGACGAGGGCTCCGAACCAGCCGCCCCTTCGATCAGTGCCGATGCGATGGACCCTGAAGTGCCGGGCTCGTTCGGGCCTGGCCTACCGGGAGAGCAGGCAGAGGAGGAGACTGGTTTCCAGGCGCCCGACTTTCTTGTCGCGGATCCGGTCGATCCGGGGACCCCGCTTGGTGAAAGCAACGAGGATGCGGAATCCGGTGACCTCCTAGCCGGCGTCACAGCTGGGGACCCTTACTCCGATGTCACGGAAGTTGTGACGTGCCCCACGCTCGAAACCGTCCAAAGTGACGAGGGTATCCTCAACGCCACCACCGACAATGGCTGGGACTTAAGCTACACGACCGACAGCTTATGGGGCCTCCCCTACTTTATGGGCGCGGAGTTTAAGGACAATGACACGCTGGTTTGCAGCTATTGGAACATCAGCACACACACCATGGAGGTTCAGCAAAATATCAACCCCTTCTCTCTCCTCTTCTCACCCGGCCTCAAGCCCGCCTACGTCTCCGTGATGTTGCAGGGCGGCACCTACGAGTACAGCCAAACGCTCGAGGGCGCGTGTGCGCCTGTTGTCACCGAACAGTTCGATGACGAAGGCGTATGCCGGGGTAACGGACGCGCCGATCGGCGCTTTGCCTTGCATGAACCAGACTACCTTCAAGACATCTGGTCGCCGGCCTGGTTCCCTTTCCCGATCTCCGACACCAATCCCTACGAGTCGCCGCAACGCTGCGCGATCAGCTGCACACGCCAGGAGTTGCTCATCCCCGAGGCAGCCACGAATTAGGTCCCGATCGTCGCTATGGTCATCGCCAAGCCACGCGCTCGCCCGCGCCCTGGAAATGGCCGGAGAGATGGATCGGGAAGAGATCCTTCTCCTGAACATGTGCGGCCGCGGCGACAAGGACGTCTTCACCGTCGCAGAAGCCCTTGGCGTTGAGGTCTGAGCGTCAACACCCAAGCAGCTGGGACAGCGATGACACCCGATGACCTGAACACGTTCTGCTCCACCCTGATGGCGACGTCGCATGTTGTGCAATGGGGCGGCCTGGATGTGTGGAAGGTCGGCGGCAAAGTCTTTGTCATTGTGGGGGAGGCTGAAGACGGTAGCGGCGTCAAAGCCTCGTTCAAAGTCACACCCATGAGCTTTGATATCCTCAAAGAACAAGACGGCCTCCGCCCCGCGCCCTATCTCGCATCCCGCGGCATGACCTGGATCCAGCATTATGGCGCACCAGGACTAAGCGACGACGAGTTGCAGACCTACATCGTCCGCTCTCATGAATTGGTGGCGTCCGGCCTCAGCAAGAAAAAACAGCGCGAGCTGGGGCTGCTTCCTCAAGCCTGACCCGCTGCGGCCGCTTCGAACGAGTCGCAATAGCGGACGGTTCCCTGAGGGTCCTCACCAACGAGCGTCAGCCTTTGGACATAAGGGCTCTCGACACCTGGGTAACGGATCCCCGCATCACCGATGAAGCCAAATCGTCCGTAATAATCAGGATCGCCAACAAGAACGATGCCTTGTGCCCCGGCAGCTCTCATCTCCGCAAGACCTTGATGGATCAGCGCTGATCCAATGCCGGTACGCTGATGACCTTGCTCAACAGCAATCGGGCCGAGACCAAACCAGTCTTTATGCTCACCGTCGATGGTCACGGGCGAGAACGTCACCTGCCCCACGATCCTCTCATCAAGGAGGGCCACCAAGGATAGGGTCAGCTCATCAGATTTTCGCAGCGCATCGATGATCCGCGGCTCTGATCCATCACTATACGACATACCGACGAACGCCCGCTCTGTGACGGACCGGATGGCATCCTCATCGCCAGGTTGTTCTTCGCGGATCAACATGGTGGGCGGACTACCGCCAAGCCTTCACGATCACAAGGATCAAGGGAAGCAGCCCTGCAGCATCAGTGATGGCAATCGTCCGAAGCGGCCCCTCGGGGAACCCCGCCCGCATATAGACGATCAGGAACCCGATCATGCTGATCCCCACAACAAGGCTCGCCAGCCTTTCGGCGCGAGCATCGACAAAAGCAAAGAGCGCTGCGGCAAGCACGGCAAGAAAGAGCGCGCCTCGGTGGCTCAACAAAACGCCAAGATCACCACCTGGGTCCATTCCATAAAGCCGTTGCACCATGCTGGGAGCAACGAAGACCAGGGCCGGCGCCAAATGAATGAAAGCGAGCATCAGCCACGCCGCTTTGGTCACAATCACCATGATCACCTCCTCTGTGGGCTGAACGGTGATTGATCGACACACTCTTGTCCAAGTCACGAGGCCGATAGCTGATATGCGCGAGATCACTTTGAATTGCGCCCACAGACAATCCGCCGAGACGGGGCGCCATTCACCTCACCAAGGCCCAAGCATGGACAATCCCGCTCGGGCCGTTACGTTTTCTCGCCTAAAGGGTGGGAGAGACCGATGGTCCGCACGATTTTGATTTCTTTTCTCATGAGCCTGATCGCAGGCCATGCTTGGGCGCATCCTGACCACGAGACCCATGAGAACGTCCTGCTTCCCCTGACGTTTGATGACGAAGGTCGGCTGATCGCCACGCTTCCCGCCCCTGATGAGGACGGCGTCAGCCTCCGCCTTATCCACGCCATGCGCCTGACCAGCGGGCTTGGCTCCAACCCCATCGGGCTCGATCGCGGCTGGGGAAGCAATGGCGAGATTGTTCTTTTCCGCGTCTCAGGCGGCCGTGTGACGGCAGAGGTCGAGAACCACACCTACCGCGCCAGTGCCGACAACCCGCTTGAAAAGCGCGCCGTCGCGCAAAGCTTTGGCCGATCGATCATCTTCTCAACCGAGGTCATCGAAGAAACAGACGACTCGGTGACCGCAGATCTGTCGGGTCTTTTGATGACAGACCTTTTGGGCCTCGCCAGCCGCCTCAAGGAGGACGGCAGCGGCAGTTTCAGTCTTGAGAAGGACCTCTCGCGCATCACCCCAGACGGCATACTGACGTTCCCGCTGAACACCGAAGTCGACACGGAGATGACCTTCACGTCGAAAGATCCCGGGAATGAAGTGTCGATGACCGCGCCTTATCCTGGCGCCGTAACGCTCGGTGTGCACCACAGTTTTGTGGCCCTGCCAGAAGACGGCTTTGCACCGCGCCTGTCCGATCCGCGCATCGGGGCGATCAGCATGTCCGTCTATGATTTCTCTGCGCCGCTTGAGGATTCGATCACCCAAAGCTTTGCTCTCCGCCACCGGCTGGAGCTCAAGGACCCAGAGGACCCAAGCCAAGGCGTGGTCAAACCGATCATTTTCTACGTCGATAGTGGTGCACCCGAGGCCATCCGTGATGCTCTGATTGAAGGCGCGATGTGGTGGGCGGAAGGTTTTGAGGCCGCTGGCTTCCCTGGCGGCTACCGGGTCGAGGTGATGCCTGATGGCGTCCACCCCCTAGATGTCCGCTACAGCGTGATCCAGTGGGTGCACAGACAAACCCGCGGGTGGTCATACGGCGGCAATATCCGCGATCCGCGCACGGGCGAGATGATCAAGGGTCACGTGATCCTCGGCTCTCAGCGTGTGCGCCAAGACCGCATGATCTTTGAAGGCCTTGCGGGCGCCGGGAAAACCGGGACCGGCGCGGCCGATGACCCTGTGGTGCTGGCGCTGGCCCGCATTCGTCAGCTCTCAGCGCATGAGGTCGGCCATGCCATCGGCTTTGGGCACAACTTCGCGGCCTCAGCGAAGGACCGCGCCTCCGTAATGGATTACCCCGCACCTTGGGTCATCGCGCGACGGAACCAGCTCGACTTCTCCCAAGCCTATGATGTGGGCCTCGGCGCATGGGACGTCACCACCGTGAAATGGCTCTACGGAGACCCTTCAAAAGGCGACGCTGTGGTGCGCGAAGCCTTTGAAGACGGTCTCTACCTGATCGAAGACCCCGAAGGCCGAGGCGTCGGCACCGCGCATGTGAGCGGCGCGGTCTGGGACAACGGAAACGATCCGGTTGCAGAGCTTGAGAACGTGATGGCCGTCCGGAGCATTGCGCTTGAGAACTTCGGGACCCAAACCGCAGCCGATGGGATGCCCGCCTCCCGCCTGCGCGAGGTCCTGGTGCCGATCTATCTCTATCATCGCTACCAGACCGCAGCCGCAGCCAAGGTGATTGGCGGCATGTCTTATCAGTATGCTGTCATCGGCCAGGACGAGCCATCCGTCGCGATGGCCCCGCGCCGGGATCAATTGGCAGCCCTGGACATGGTGCTCAGCACACTGACGCCTCAGGCGCTTGATATGCCCGAGAGCATTCTCACGCTTCTCACGCCGCGGTCCGACCCCTTCCAATATGTCAGCCGGGAAGAGTTTGAAAGCAGCACGGACGCGATCTTTGATCTCAACAGCGCGGTGGAGACCGCCGCCGATATCTCGCTCAGCGCCCTTTTCGCGCCTGCACGGCTCGAACGGCTCGCGCAAAACGAAGCCCGGTTTGGGCCGCGCACCGCGCCGGCGCTTGAGCTGGTGATCGATACCATCGCCGATGCAGTCTTTGACGCCGACACGTCATCCGCTCGCGAAGACGCCATCGCAGCAGCCGTTCAATCCCGCACCGTTGCGGCGATGATCAAAGCCGATCGCACCCAAGCCTCGCTCGCGGTTCGCTCTGTTCTTCGTACAAAGATGGGTGACTTGGCAGATAACCTCGAGGGTGACCGCGGCCACGGCCCCCTCCTCGCCAGTCAACTCCGCGCCCATCTCGAACGCCCAGCCCCCGCCGCCCCGCCAGAACCCAAGGGCCCCAGCACCCCGCCAGGAAGCCCCATCGGCGAAGACTGCTGGCATTGCCTCTGAGGCCTCAAACCCCCTTGCGCGAGCGCTCACCAGGCGGCACCACGCGCCGGTGAGCAGACTGACATCCACATTTGACCGGCTGAAGGCAGAGGGGCGCACCGCCTTTGTGCCCTTTATCATGGCCGGGGACCCCGACCTCGCCACTTCGGAAAAGCTCCTGCACGCCCTCCCTGAGGCGGGCGCGGACATCATCGAGATTGGCTTTCCTTTCACCGACCCCATGGCCGATGGCCCGATCATCGCTGAGGCTGGTCAAAGGGCGCTCGATGGCGGCCAGACCCTGAATATGACCCTTGCTATGGTCGAGCGCTTCCGGACCGCAGGCCATGAGACGCCGATCGTTCTGATGGGCTATGCCAACCCGGTTCTGCAGCACGGCGAGAGCTTTGCCGCTGATGCCGTGGCGGCCGGCGCAGATGGCCTGATCCTGGTCGATTTGCCGCCCGAGGAGTCCGAAACCCTCGATGGACAGGCCAAAGCAGCAGGCCTCGATGTCATCCGCCTCGCTACGCCAACGACCGATGCCAAGCGGCTTCCGAAAGTGATCGAGCGGGCTTCAGGCTTTCTCTACTATGTCGCTGTGGCCGGTGTCACAGGGGACAGATCCTCCGACACGGACACTTTGGCCACCGCAATCAAGGCTTTGCGCACCCAAACCACCTTGCCCATTGCCGCTGGGTTCGGCATCAAGGACGCCGCATCTGCCAAAGCAGCTGCTGAGCATGCCGATGCTGTGGTGGTCGGCTCAGCCATCGTTAAAGCGCTTGCGGTAGATGGGGTGGACAGTGCCCTCTCTCTGACGCGAACCATCGCCGACGGCGTGCATGGGCCTAACTAGCCGGGAGCTTGGGCCCGGTATGGAGACGACATGAACTGGCTTTCGGACATCACGCCGCCGGGCATCAAAAAGATCTTCCGTCAGCAGGACGACCAGACGGACACTTTGTGGACGCGCTGCCCCAAATGCGAGCAGATGACCTTCAATCGCGAGCTGGAGCAGGACCAATATGTCTGCCCAAGTTGCGGTCACCATATGCCCATCGCACCGGTCGCGCGGCTCAATCACCTTCTGGGCGAAGGCTGGGAGCGGGTGGAGCTGCCTGAGACCGCTGACGACCCCCTCAAGTTCAAAGACACCAAACGCTATCCTGACCGCCTGCGCGACTACCGGAAAAAGACCGGCGAGCGTGACGCTCTTGTCGTCGGCGCTGGTGAGCTTGGCGCTCGGCCTGTGGTGGTCGCTGTCCAGAACTTTGCCTTTATGGGCGGATCGATGGGCTCAGCGATTGGCGAAGGGCTTCTCACGGCAGCCCAGCGCGCGATCACCAGCCGTGCCGCCTTGGTCGTTGTCACCGCATCTGGCGGCGCGCGGATGCAAGAGGGTATCCTCTCGCTGATGCAAATGCCGCGCTCGACCATCGCCGTGCAGATGGTGCGTGAAGCGGGCCTTCCCTACATTGTGGTGCTGACCAACCCGACGACAGGCGGCGTGACGGCGAGCTATGCGATGCTCGGCGATGTGCACATTGCAGAGCCTGGCGCGCTGATCGGTTTTGCTGGCCCGCGGGTCATCGAACAGACCATCCGGGAAAAACTGCCGGAAGATTTCCAAAGCGCAGAATACTTGCTCGACAAAGGCATGATCGACCGCGTCACCAACCGCCAAGACATGGCGGCGGAGCTGGGCAGTATCCTCAGCGTTCTGATGCCGCCCCGCGCCGCGATGGAGACCCAGATCCCAGCACCGCTCGAACCAGCCAATGACGGCAACGTTCCGCCTGCGGAATTGCCTGAGGCTGCTGAATAGATGAACGCCTCGCCTGCGGCCAAGGATGAGGTCGAGCGGCTTCTCACCCGGTTTGAGCAGGCATCGCCTGCCACGATCAATTTAGGCCTTGAGCGGATTGAGGGCGCCCTCCACCGCTTAGGCGACCCCCACCTCTCCCTTCCGCCCGTGATCCATGTGGCAGGCACCAATGGCAAAGGTTCGACGGTCGCCTTTATGCGGACGATCCTCGCCGCGGCGGGCCTCCGGGTGCACACCTACACCTCGCCGCACCTTCTCAGGTTCAACGAGCGGATCGTGGTGGCAGGGGAGCAGATCGGTGATGAGCAACTGGCCCAAGTGCTGGGCCGGTGCGAAGCCGCTGCGGGCGATCTTCCGCTCACCTATTTTGAAGCGGCCACCGCTGCTGCCTTCCTCGCCTTTGCTGAAACCCCTGGGGATGCTGTCCTTTTGGAGACAGGGCTCGGCGGGCGGCTTGATGCCACCAATGTCGTGCCCGACCCTCGGGCGGCCGTGATCACGCCTCTGGGCATGGATCATATGGACTGGCTCGGCGGTACGTTGGGAGAGATCGCCTTTGAGAAGGCAGGGATCATCAAAGAGAGCAGCGTGATGGTCACCGGCAATCAGCGGCCCGAAGCGCTTGATGTTCTGCGCAACCGCGCACTCGCTCTGGGTGCTGATCAGCATATCCTAGGAGAAGACTGGCAGCTCGCCCGCGAAGGCAGCGGTTTTACCTATGAGGACGAGAACGGGCTCTCCGATCTCAAGCTGCCGCGCCTCCAGGGCACGCACCAGATCGACAATGCAGGCCTCGCAGTGGCTGCTCTGAAAGCCTCCGGCCTCGCACCCGATGATGACTTCATCTCGATGGGGATCGAGGCGGCCGAGTGGCCCGCACGGCTTGAACGCATGAAGCCGGGCGCCCTCACATCCATTGTGACGCGCCATGTGGGTGACCCTGGCGAGCTTTGGCTCGATGGCGGGCACAACCCGCACGCCGCCAACGTGCTGGCCCGCACCATGGCGGATCTCGAAGAGCGAAGCTCCCGGCCCTTGGTTTTGGTGGTGGGGATAGGGAAGAACAAAGATCCCGTTGGCTTCTTGAAGCCCTTCGCCGATCTCGCTTCCGCCGTTCTGACCGTGCCTTTTGATCGCCCGATCGCTTATGACCCCGAGACCTTGGCCGTTGAGGCCCAGGACGCAGGCCTTCCCGCCCGCGCCATGCCCAACCTGGAAGCCGCGCTCGAACACGCCGTGAGCGCTTTTGGCCGGTCCGGCGAAGGCACCCCGCGGGTCCTGATCTGCGGCTCCCTTTACTTGGCCGCCGAGGCGCTGGAAAAGAACGGGCGACCAGCAGGATAAGCCGCCGGATGACCCAAGTTCTCTTAAAATCGCTCCCCCATGCCGAAGGCCTTCCGCTGCCTGAATATAAAACAGAAGGTGCGGCCGGCGCTGACTTGGTGGCAGCCTTGCCTGAAAGCGAGCCGGTGACCCTTGCACCCGGTGAGAAGGCGATGATCCCTACAGGGCTTCAGATTGCTCTTCCCATGGGAACTGAGGCGCAAATCCGCCCGCGGTCAGGTCTCGCCGCTAAGCATGCTGTGACAGTCGTGAACTCACCAGGCACCGTGGATTGCGACTATCGCGGTGAAGTGCGCGTGGTGCTGATCAATTTAGGACAAGAGGCCTTCACGATCGAGCGCGGTATGCGGATCGCTCAAATGGTGATCGCGCCTTACATCCGCGCCGATTTCCAAACAGCTGATGACCTTCCTGAGACCCTGCGCGGTGAAGGCGGTTTCGGCTCCACCGGGTCCTAGGACGCGGTGGCACCGCGCCACAAACATCACCTCCTTTTGCCGGAGATCGGTGGCCAGGGGCAGCAAAAGCTGGCCGCGGCCAAGGTGTTGGTCATTGGTGCCGGAGGCCTCGGGTGTCCCATCCTCAGCTATCTGGCCGCAGCGGGCGTGGGTCAGATCACCATCTGCGACGGCGACACGGTCGAGCTTTCCAATCTCCAAAGACAAATTCTCTACACAGAGAAAGACATCGGGCGACCGAAAACTGAAGCAGCAGCTGAGCGATTGTCAGCACTCAACAGCGACATCTCCGTGGCGGCCCATCCGGTGATGCTGTCTGAAGCGAATGCCAATGAGCTCATAAGGGGTCATGACCTCGTCATCGAAGGCGTCGACCGGATCGCGGTGCGCCACGTGATCAACAGAGCGTGTCTCTCCGAGGGGGTGCCCCTTCTCTCCTCTGCTGCTTCCCGGTTTGAAGGGCAGGTGGCGCTTTTTCGTCCGAGGCAGGACGATGCGCCCTGCTATGCCTGCCTGGTACCCCCGTCAGCCGATGAGGACGGCCTCTGTGACCGCGACGGGGTCATGGGCCCCATCGTCGGCCT
>CAWUIJ010000069.1:0-14332 GCA_963922235.1 uncultured Parvularcula sp.
CTTAAACCATTAGGAGGAATTTTAATCAACTGTCGATTGCAGGATTCAGGTGACTTTTTTCAGCTGACACAACATTCTACGGTGGACCGCCTCAGCTTATAAATGATCGTTTCGAAAGCGGAATATTTAGCATTTTCATCGACGTTAAGCTTAATGATATCATATCACGCCAAAAAGTGGTGGGGCGCTACACTTTATTGAGGTGTTTTGGTAAATAATAACAGGCGCGTGAACGGTTCGTCGGGATGCGAACGAGTCCTTTTGTTTTGCGCTTGCTTCCGGCATAGACGCATCCTGCCGCGGGCCCTGCCTGCATGATTATCCAGGAGAATTCATGCGTCTTTCGATGTTGAAGGCGAAGCTGCACAGAGCGACGCTGACCATGACCGATCTTCACTACGAGGGCTCGATTGCCATCGATGAGGATCTCATGGCTGCTGCCGGCATTTTGCGGAACGAGCGCGTCGACGTTTGGAACATCACCAATGGTGCGCGCCTGACCACCTATGCCCTGCCAGCCGAACGCGGCAGCCGTCAGATTATGCTGAATGGCGCCGCGGCGCGTCACGCTCATGCTGGCGATCAAGTGATCATCACCACCTTTGCTGATATGGAGCCTGACGAGGCCCGGACGCATAAGCCAACGGTGGTGCTGATGAACGACAACAACACGATCAAAGAGGTGATCGAGGGCTGAGGCCAAACCTGGCCACCACCTGCGTGATGGATGAGCCAGAGCACCGGTTGGCGGCTGCGCCCAATTCGGGCAAGCCTTGCACCCATGTCGATTTCGTTTTTGCGCGGTGTCATCCCCGCGGTTCTCGCCCTTGGATTTCCGTCAACGCTTTATGCGGATGAGCTGAGCACAGCTCGGATGTTTGGGAGCCCGAGCCTGACGGGCCCCAGCCCTCGGGCGGTCGCTTATTCGCCTGACGGTTCGATGGTGACTTTCCTGAAGCCAAGGGAAGACGACCAGCTTCGCTATGACCTTTGGGCCTATGACGTGGCGACGGGCGAGGCGTCGATGCTGGTCGACAGCAAGACGCTTGAGCCCGATGATTTTGAGCTCTCCGAGGAAGAAAAAGCGATCCGTGAGCGCAAGCGGATCGCGGCGTCTCGCGGTATTGTTCAGTACCAGTGGGACAGTGCCGGCGAGGTGATTCTCGTGCCGCTTGCTGGTGATCTCTTCCTTGTCACACTGGCCGATGGTTCGGTCCGCCAACTGACGGATACCGAAGGCTTTGAATATGATGCCAAGGTGAGCCCCTCCGGCGGCTATGTCAGTTTCCTTCGGGACGGATCGTTTTACGCGATTGATCTGGAGAATGGTCGGGAGCGGCGAATTTCTCCGCGGGGTGAGGATGCTGTCTCCTACGGCACCGCTGAATTCGTCGCCCAAGAAGAGATGTCGCGCTACACCGGCAATTGGTGGAGCCCGGACGATCGCGCTGTGGTCTTCACCAAAACCGATGAGACAGGCGTCGATATCGTGCCGCGCTTTGATATTTCAGCCGGTGAGGTGACGCTTGTTGAACAGCGTTACCCACGCGCAGGAAGGCCCAATGCCGTGGTTGGGCTTTATGTCCGTCAGCTGGGTCAGCGACGCGCGCTCGAAATCGATTGGGGCGCCTCACCCGACACCTATCTTGCAAGGGTCAATTGGGCGAGCCCTGAGCGTCTCTTCATCCAGACGGTGAACCGAGATCAGACGGAATTGACGCTGAGCCAGGTGAACCTTCTCAATGGCGATGTCACTGAAGTCTATACGGAGAAACAATCGGCGTGGATCAACCTGTCCCACGACTTCCGCGCTTTGGAAGAGGGTTTCTTGTGGACCACGGAGGAAAGCGGCTTTCGGCACATTTACCGCTTCGATGACACGGGCGCGAAAATCCCTGTGACGTCAGGGGATTGGCAGGTTCTTTCTGTGGGGAGCGTTGATGCGGCTGCGGGAACGGTGACCTTCACGGCTCATAAGGACACACCACTCGAACAGCATCTTTATCGGGTGAGCTATCGCGAGCCGGGTGAGCCTGAACGGATCTCGCCGCTGGGGTCGACCTGGGCGGTGACGATGGCGCCCGATGCGGCGAGCTATGTGGGCCGGTCACAGAACACAACGCAGCCTGTCCAAACCGGCCTTTACAATGTCGATGGATCGCGGATTGCGTGGATTGAAGAGAATGCGCTTGGCAGTGACCATCCTTATGCGCCCTATCTTGACAGCCATAGTGCGCCGGAATTCGGCACGCTTGAAGCTGAAGATGGTACGGTGCTGCATTACTCGATCTTGAAGCCTTATGATTTTGATCCCAGCAAAGAGTATCCGGCGATCCATTATGTCTATGGCGGTCCCGGGGTGCAGGTGGTGCGCAACACGTTCGGGCGCCTGACACAGCAGTACTGGCAGCAGCAGGGCTATGTCGTCTTCAGTCTCGATAATCGCGGCTCAGAAGGCCGGGGCAAGGTCTTTGAAGACCATCTTTTCAAAGCGATGGCCGGTGTGGAAGTGACGGACCAATTGCTGGGGGCGGCGTTTTTGGCCTCGCTCTCTTATGTCGATGAGGACCGTATCGGACTAACGGGATGGTCCTATGGCGGGTACATGACGTTGCACCTTGCGCTGCGGGCGCCAGAGGGCACCTACGCAGCGGCCGTTTCCGGAGCGCCAGTCACGGATTGGACGCTTTACGATACATTCTACACGGAACGCTATATGCAAACGCCGCAGGATAATGCGGAAGGATATGAGGCCTCGTCGGTCTTCCCTTATCTTGAGGACCTCTCGGTGCCGCTCTTGATCGTGCATGGCATGGCCGACGACAACGTGATCTTCGACAATTCCACGCGTGTTTTCGCGGCGCTCCAGGCCTCCGCCACGCCGTTTGAAATGATGACCTATCCGGGTCAGCGGCACCGCATTCGCGATGGGCTTGTCGGGCAACATCAATATGAGACGAGCCTTCGGTTCCTGGATCGCTATCTCCAGCCCTAACGACATAGCGACGGGGCGAGCCATCGATGGAAGAGAAACGCGAAGACCTTGAGGCGGAGAAGCAGGTGAAGCTCCTCCGCCAATTGACCGAGGAGTTGAGCCGGCAGAGCCCCGACTTCTATTATAAGTCGACGAGCGAAATCGCCTTCATGATCAAAGATTACATCAAAAAGGGCGCAACGCTCGATCAAGACGACCGGGCGCTTTTGGAGCGTCTCAGCGCCCACGACATCCAGCTGCGCCTCAGTTTGCAATAGACCGATCTCGACGAGGTATAGGAGACATTATGGTCAGTTCGTGGACACGAAGAGCACGTCTAAGTCAGTTGGGGATCGGGCTTTGTGGTCTCCTTGCGGCTGGCTGTTCGACCGCGCCGATTGAGCCGGACTTTGAGGCCAGTCTTCACGAGGCGGAAGCTGAGGGTGCGTTCGCCGGAGAGGTCGTCGTTCAAGACCGTGGGCGGATCATCTATCAAAAGGCCTTCGGAGCGGTATCTCCTGGCGGAGACACTCTGCACCAAGTGGGACAGGAATGGCGATGGGCGTCTGTTTCGAAGATGGTCACAGCGCTTCTCATTCTCGAGCAAGTCGAAAAGGGTGCGTTGGAGCTCGATACCCCGGTCACGACCTATCTGGGCGAAGCGCCAGACCATTTTGATAAGATCAGTGTCCGCCAATTGCTCAATCATACAAGCGGGCTGATCAATCCTGACGATGACGAGGAACTGTCGTGGTACAAGGGCCAAGTGCCGCGCCGCGCTTTTTGTAATGGCCCGCCGTCTTCCCTTCCTGGCGAGCAGTTCTCTTACAACAATTGCGATTTCTTGGTGCTCGCGGATGTTTTGGAGGCGGTCACGGGCAGCTCCTTTGAGATCCTCGTGAATGGGCGGTTGGGCGATGATCTTGGCCTTTCATCGGTGCGGTTGGTAACCGCCGATGACGACGATGCTGCGATCCCAGGATATGCCGAGGGCGAGCGGGTTGAGCGAGGTTTTGTGTTGTCCGTGTTCGGAGCGGGCGGCGCTATCGTTGGCGCGCCAGAAGACCTCACCGCTCTCAATCATGCTGTCATGTCGGGCGACCTGCTCACGCAAGATGAGGTCATTGGCGCGTTCACGACTGGGGTTCCTGAACTTGGTTTTGTCGCCCTTGGGGCTTGGGCCTATGACGCGGAACTTCCCGGTTGCGATGCGCCCTTACGGCTGGTGGAGCGGCGCGGTGATATTGAGGGCGTTCATGTCCTGACAATGCTCGATATCGAGCATGATCGCTCCTTTGCCATGTTTTCAAACCGAGCGGAGACGGACTGGGGATGGATCTGGGCGCGCCAAGGCCTCGCCTTTGATGTGGCGACCGAAGTCTTTTGCGGGCTCTGATTGATCGTCTTGGCGCTGGATCATTGATTGAACGCCCTGTCTTGGGTTGCTCTTAGAGGGCGCGCCGCTATCGTGCCGCAAAACGATACGGGGTCGATCTCTTATGTTGCGTCTTTGCATGATGCTGGTCACGGCTGGCACTTTTCTGACAACCGCCATCGCAGCGGAGGAGAAGGGGCCAACCTTCACCGGCGTGGGCTCTGGTGCCCGGGCTTTTGAACAGCTCGACGATGTTCTGCCAACGCCGAACATGTTCCGCGCCGCGACCGGCGAGCCTGGTCCAGCCTATTGGCAGCAGCGCGCTGACTACGACATCGAAGTCACGCTCGACGAAGAAGCGAAGACCATCGATGCCAGCGAAGACATCACCTACACCAACAACTCGCCGCATGAGCTGCGCTATCTCTGGGTCCAGCTGGACCAGAACCGGTTCGCTGATGGCTCGACAGCGCGGATGTCGGAGCGCCTCGCGGATATCGGCCGTCGCCCTGGCGGCAATGGCACGCCCACCGTCAGCTTCGCAGCGATGCAGCGCCTTGAAGAGCTCGAGCGCGTCGATCACGGCTTCAAGATTGGTGAGGTCACCGATGTTGATGGCAACCCACTGAAGACCACCATTGTCGACACGATGATGCGGATCGATCTGCCTGAGCCGCTCGCGCCAGGTTCGCAGATCGAGTTCACGATCCCGTGGTCCTTCAACATCATCAACGAGAGCGTTGTGGGTGGCCGCGGCGGTTACGAGAGTTTCCCCGTCGAAGCTGAAGTGCCGACCGACGACACGATCTTCTTCTTGGCTCAATGGTTCCCCCGGATGACGGCCTTCACCGACTATGAAGGCTGGCACAACAAAGCCTTCCTCGGCCGCGGCGAGTTCACATTGGAATTCGGCGACTATGATGTCGCTATCACGGTGCCTGCTGACCATATCGTCAGCGCCACGGGCGTTCTGCAAAACGCAGGTTCTGTCCTCACCCGCCAGCAGCGCCGTCGCCTCGAAGAAGCGAAAACCGCTGACAGCCCTGTCTTTATTGTGACGCCGGAAGAGGCAAAAGAGAACGAAAAAGAAGGCACCATACGGATGAAGACTTGGCGCTTCTCAGCCGAGAATGTCCGGGACTTTGCATGGTCAAGCTCGCGGAAGTTCATCTGGGACGCGATGGGCTATGAGCAAGATGACGAGGACAACCCTCTCGTCATGGCGATGAGCTTCTATCCCAATGAGGCTGAACCGATTTGGTCGAAATACTCGACCGAAGCCGTCGTCCACACGATGGATGTCTACAACAAGTTCTCGTTCAATTATCCGTATCCCACATCTCAGTCGGTCAACGCCTGGGAACGCGGCGGGATGGAATACCCGATGATCACCTTCAACGGGTATCGTCCGAACACGAAGGACGCGCCTGATGGTGAAGTGACCTATTCGCGCTTCACGAAGTATGGTCTGATCGGTGTGATCATCCACGAGATTGGCCACATCTACTTCCCGATGACGGTGAACTCCGATGAGCGCCAATGGACGTGGATGGATGAGGGCCTCAACACGTTCCTCGAATACATGGCTGAGCTTGAGTGGGAGGAGAAATACCCGACCTTCCGCGGAGAGGTGAACCTCCTCGACTATATCCCAAGCTATATGGTCTCGGACTATCAGGTTCCGATCATGACGCAGTCGGACAGTGTCATTCAGTTCGGTCCAAACGCTTATTCGAAGCCTGCTGCGGGTCTCACCATTCTTCGTGAGACGGTCCTCGGCCGGGAGCTCTTTGACGAGGCGTTCCGCGAGTATTCACGGCGTTGGAAGTTCAAGCGTCCTGCGCCAGCCGACTTCTTCCGCACCATGGAAGAGGTGTCAGGCAAGGACCTCGACTGGTTCTGGCGCGGCTGGTGGTACACGACCGATCACGTCGACATTGCTGTCACAGGCCTCACCACAAACAAGATCTCGACCTTGGATCCTGATGTGGAGTCGCCTTTCGCTCGTGCCGAGAAAGCAGCGACCACGCCGCTTCCTTTGACGGTCTTACGAAACCGCGAAGAGGGCCTGGTCACGCGTTATCAGCGGCGCACGGAGCAGCTCGGCGACTTCTACAATGAGAACGACGAGTTTGTGCCGACCAATGAAGATCGCAACGAGTATCGCGACTTTATCAGCGGTGACGATGAGTATGACGATCTCAACCCGCAAGAGCGCGCGATGTTTGACCGGATGCTCGAGCGTGATCCGTTCATCCACACGGTGAGCTTTGAGAATGTCGGCGGCCTTGTGATGCCGATCCCGCTGACGATCACCTATGCCGACGGTTCCACGGAGGACGTTCAGCTTCCGGCAGAAATCTGGCGCTATGACGCTGAGAAAACGGATAAGCTCTTCATTTCTGACAAAGAGATCGTCAGCGTTGAGATCGACGTGCACCATGAAATTGCTGACGCGGATCCGCATAACAATGCCTTCCCGCAAAAAGTCCGCCCAAGCCGGTTTGAGCTCTATAAAGCTGGCGGTGCCCCTTACAACCAGATGGCCGACTCGCTTGTTGAGCTTGAGGGTGATGAGAAGGGCATGAATGATGACGATAGCCCTGACATGCCGCTCGAGGATGCATCAGGTGGCAATCAGTAGGCGGATTGCCGGTTTCCTTGTTGCAGCTGTTCTTGCCTTTGCCGGAACAGCTGCGGCGCACCGGATGCCGGAGGTCTACGTCACCCTTGAGGCCTCAGACCTTGAGGGTGAAGCGATCACTGCGGTGACCATTCGGCTGCATGCGGAAGACGCGATAGCGCTTTTGGCGGCCTTTGATCACCCGGTGGCGAACCTTGATACGAGGGTTGAGCACGAGGCGCTGGCGCAGCTCACATCGAAAGATCTCGATATCGGGCAGGGCTCTTTGTCCTTCCTTGGCGGGGAAGTGGATGGCCATGCGGTCTTACTTTACCTGACCGGGGCACCTGATCTTGCGGTCTCGAAGAGTGCGATCCTCTCGCCGATTTACGATCAGTGGACGAATAGGATTACGGATCTCACCGACGGCGCGGCGAACGATGTCGTTTTCACCCAAGGCGGCGATCAGACCCACCGGCATTGATCCCGCGTGCTGGGGGCTAGCGATTGAGCCTAACGCACCTCATATGAAGAGATCATCGTGAGTGAGGCCGATGCGAACACCGCTTCAGGATGTGCTGTCTGATCATCCCGATTGGGAGGAACCCCTGGACCGGGAGGCTGCTGAGGCGCAGATCGAGGCGCTGTTCGCGGCCGCGCGAGATCGGTCCAATGCCTACAGCGCCGCCCGTCTTGATGAGCTCTATCAAGTGACAGAGCGGGCGATCACCCTGGCCGGAGCCTTTCCTGAGGCGACCAGTCCATCGGACAAGAAGGGCCAGTTGCCTTGGCGAAAGCGCCTGCCGCTGCTCGTCTCGCGCTATAGCTCTGGTCTGTTGCTGGCGGCTTCGGCCCCTCTCGTGGCGGATGCGAGCGTTCTGTTGGCCGGTGCGTGCGGCATCGCTGCCGTCATGTCGTTGGCTTTTGCGGGGCGTGCGGATGGTCAGATCATCCCGAAGCGTGCGCCTCGCCCCAAGGCTGTTGCGGCGAAGCTGCAAGGGCTCCTGTCCGCTGCTGATCAAAGCCTTGAATCGGCAACCGCGCCCCTCGCCATTGAAGACCAGCGGGATAAGGACCTAGGCCTTCCCAAGGATGATGTCCTCAGTGTTTTGCAAGATGTTCTCGCTGCGACACGCAACGCGGCCGATCGCGATACGCAGGAGCTCGCGCGGAATGCCGAGCGTTTGGCAATGAAAGCGGGGTACACACCACAATGGAATCACGACCCTGACATCTATGAAGTGATGGTCGATCCTGGCATTGAAGCGGATCTCGTTCTCAAACCCGCATTGGTTCATCGTTCCAGGCCGGATCAGTCGGTCTTTGGCGTGATCGTCCGTAGGCAAGGCTAATGGCTCAACACTATCTCGGCTTTGATCTCGGCCACGCTGACACGGCCCTCGCCCTTTGCGGGGGCGGGGAAGGCCAGTTGCAATCCGCGCCGACGGGTGTCGAAATTCAAGGCCAGTCGATCCAGCCAACAGCTCTTACGCGTGTGACGAGAGAAGGCGCGTCAGTCGTGGTTATCGGCGGACGGGCCATTCGCGAGGCGTCAAAGGCCGAAGGTGCTGGCGGCGCTGAGCTGCGGGCTGCGTTTAAGACTCGGCCACGGGATCTCGGAGATGCGCGCGACGATCTGAGAGACTTCTTCTCCGCGTGTTTGTCAGAGGCTGCGTTCACGCCGTTGCCGCCACAAGGGTGGTCTGGGACGTCGGTCACTGTGGGCTGTCCATCGGGGTGGTCAGCGGACGATGACGTTCGTCACTACCAGGACATTCTGGCAGAGGGCCTGAGCGGTACGACGATGGAAGGGGCCGAGGTCACAGTGGTGCCGGAGTCGCGCGCGGCTCTTCTTCAGGCGGTGGATAATCCGCACTCACCCCTGACCATGGCTGCGCGCAGCGAGAATATTTTGGTCATTGATATCGGATCATCGACCCTCGATTTCTCGCTGATTGCGCCCGAGCAGGGGGCTTCACCACTGCTGGATGCTGGTCTCGATCTTGGGGCATCGTTTTTCGACCGACGCGTGTTGGAAGCGGTGCTCGCTTCATCGCCAAAGGCGGTCACTTTTCTTGAGCATAACCCTCATTACCGGGATCTTTGGCTCTATTACGCGCGCCGAACGAAGGAGCAATATTTCATCGACATGCCTTCGGACGAGAAAGAAATGGTCAGCGGAGCTCCTTTGCAACCCTTCTTCTCTGGAGGGCAGAGGCATAGTCTTGAGATCAGTGTGACAGGGGAGGCGTTCTCGGTCTTCCGCAAGGCGCCTTACGATCGCGAACTTCATCCGTCCTCCTCCCTTGTGCTTGATGGAGACGAGCTTCGTGGCCGCAATTGGGAAGACATCTTCGAAGCAAGCTTGGTCGCACTGAAAGCGGCGATCGAGCGGCGCGGCGTAAGTTATGGCCGGGTCCTCCTGGCGGGCGGTGCTTCACGCATGCCGTTTACAGAGGACATCACGCGCCGTGTGTTTGATCCGGATGGCGAGGCAGGTCTGGTCCTCAAAGATCCTGAGCCGTCGCACATGGTGTCTCGCGGTCTTGCGCGTTGGGGTAGGAAGAGGGACAGCGTTGAGGCGTTCTCACGTGCGGCACGCGATCTTCTGCGGGAGCGTCTGCCCGGACTCATCGATGCAGGATTTGATCCCCTCAAAGAGCGCTTAAGCGCAGGCCTGGCCGATGAGATTTTTGATGGCTTGGTCGCCCCCGTCCTTGAGCAATGGAAGGACGGTGCCTTCAAAACGGGTCAGGATGTTCGCGCTGAGATTGAGCAGCGCTATCAGGAGTGGCTGAACACCGGGCCAGGCGCTGCATTCTTTGTGCGCACGATCAACGCTTGGTGGCGCGAAGAGGTGAAGCACGATGTCGATCGCGAGCTCGACCGCCTGCATGCGGCGTATGGTATCTCCCGAGACATCCAACTCTCGTTCGATGACGCGATCGATCCGCAATCGTTCCAATTCTCCGCTGCAAGCGTGGATCTGCCTTTTGAAACCATCGTGCAGGCGGCCCTTTTGAGCTTGGCTTTCGCTGTGACGGTGGCGATTGATGCGGTGATGGGCGGAATTCCTTTCTTCACGGGAGGGCTTGCTGCGGCGACGGCTGTTGGCGGGAAGCCTCTTCAACAGTGGATTGCTCGGATCGATGCCCCTGCTTTTGCGCGGCGGCTGCCGGACCGTCTTCCAGGGCGAGAGCGATTGTTTGGTTCGCGTGCGAAGAACAGGGTCAGGCGCCAGCTGGCCAAAAGTCTCGTGACGGCGAAGAGAAGTCTTCTCACGCAAGTGCAAGCAGCGATCACTGCCTCGGTTGATCGGCAGACGCTCAAGACACGGACTTTGCTGATGGGCGAGAAAGCGGGCGAGCAGGGCGTCGCGCTACGGCCTTAGCGACGTAATTGTGCTGCCAACGATCCGTATGGGTACACCGTAGGTTGCTTCCAGCGTCGCCTCTGTGAGGGTTTCGCTGGGGCTTCCCTCTTTTGCGATGATTCCATCAGCCATGATCATCACACGATCGGCATACTGAAGGGCGAGGGACAAGTCATGGAGCACGATGAGCGCGCCGCCGCCCTGGTCCACATAATCGCGAAAGAGCCCCATGATCTTGTGCTGATGAAAGGGATCCAGCGAAGCCGCGGGTTCATCGGCAAGGATCAGCGGCGCCTCGGATGCGATCACCCGGGCGCAGTGGACGCGGGCTTCTTCGCCGCCTGAAAGGCTGTCAACTGAGCGATCAGCAAAAGGAGTGAGACTGCAAGCGGTCATTGCGCGCTCGACAGCGTCCTGGTCCTCGCCGGACAGCTGGCTCGGCGATGTGCCATGGGCATAGCGGCCGAGCGCGACGACATCGCGGGTCCGAAGTGGCCAGGCCATGGGACGTCTTTGTGGGAGATAAGCGAGAAGCCGTGCGCGCTCTGGTGCCTTGAGCTCACTGATTGCGCGGCCTTCGAGCCTGACGTCGCCCTGATCAGGCTCCTCGAGGCCAGCAAGCATGCGGAGCAAAGAGGACTTGCCAGCGCCATTGGGGCCTATCAGGGCCACAAGTTCCTGAGGATTGAGGTGTGCGGACACATTCCGGACGAGGGGCTGCTGGCCTTTCGATAGGCATAGATCGCGGGCATTGAGCTCAACCATGTAGCCCCCGTCGCTGGAACGCGATCAAAGCAAAGACTGGCGCGCCGAGTAGAGCTGCGAGGACGCCGAGTTTGAGCTCAGCCGAGGTGGGAATGAGACGCACGGCAATATCCGCAATGACAAGAAGAAGGCCGCCCGTGAGAGCGCTCGGCACCAATGTCCGTGCAGGATCATAACCCACAAATGGACGGACAATGTGCGGCGCAACGATCCCTACAAAGCCGATCGCGCCGGCCAAGGCCACCGCGCCGCCGGTGGCGAGACCCGTTCCAATGATCACGAGCGAACGGTGCTTTTGGATATCCAAACCAGAGCCGCTTGCGGCCTCCTCGCCGAGTGTCAGGACAGTCAAACCGCGGCGAGCCGCGAGGAGCACCGTCAGGCCGCCGCCGATGAAAGGCGCAGCGAAGAGAAGATCCCGGTGGCTTCGATTGGCAACAGAGCCGAGGGTCCAGTTGATCATCTCGGCCATGGTGAAAGGGTTGGGGGCAAGGCTGAGCAAAAGGCTCATCAGTGCGGCGATGAAACTGGAAAGGCCTACGCCGAGGAGGATCAAGGTGGAGACAGAGCGAACGCGGCTCGCTGCGATGGCGATCAGGGACGTCGCGGCAACGGCTCCGAGAACAGATGCAATGGGTACAAACCAGGCTGTGAGGCTTGCGAGGCCGTAATAGATGCTCAGTGTGGCACCTAGGGTTGCGGCGGCTGAGACCCCGAGAACACCAGGCTCAGCCAGCGGGTTGCGCAAGAGACCCTGAAGGGCCGCTCCACTGGCACCCAAAGCCGCGCCAACAGCCAATGCAGTGAGGGCGCGGGGCAATCGAATGGAAAAGATGACGATGCTCTCGGCATCTGTTCCCATGCCAATGAAGGTCGCCGCCACACGGACAGGAGACATGGAGGTCGAGCCCAAAAGGCACGCAAGGAAAAGCGCGGCGCCAATAGCTATGCCCAGACGGAAGTGGAACTTACCATCCGTCATGGGGCAGAGCTTTCGAGATTGGCGAGGGCCTCTGCGGCATCAACCAGGAACCAAGCGCTGCACGTGAGCCATGCCCCCGAAAGCTCCGCCACCGGCCGGTCACGCAAGAGATCATCAGCCACAGGATGGCGCATGGTGCTCCAGGCGCCTTGGAAGTCGTTCTTTGTATCGAAAAAGCCAGCCGCCAGCGTATCGGGCGTCTCTGCCGCTAGTGTTTCGAGGGGGAGAGGGTGCCAACCGGGCTTGGCCTCAAAATTTGTGTACCCTGCATCCTGCATCAGTTGATCGATAAGCGAACCCGGACCCGTCGTGTAGCCTGACGGTGTGACATAGAGCATAGACTGCTCCTGGTCTTGATACCGGAGGGCGTCGAGGCGGGCGTTCATGCTTGTTGCGACCTCGAGCCCCTGTTCCCGTTGGCCGAAGTCGGTCGCGACACGGATGACCGTGTCCTCGATCGCTGCCCAGTCTTGTGGGTATCCGATCTCAACCACGGGAATTCCTACCTCCTCGAAGAAGCGCACGGCCTGCGGGCCGCCGCCATAGGAGCGGACAATCAGATCGGGCTCGAGAAGCAGGATGTCCTCTGTGCGGGGACGGACCGTCGGGAGGCCTTTCGCGTCATCGCGGAGGTAGGAGAAATCACGCACGGCATCGGGGCTAACGGCGAGGATGTCCGCGCGATTAGCCAGCTTGATAACATATTGATCAGCGCAATAGTCGAGGCTGACGATCCTTTGAGGCCCGTCGTTCGCCGAGGGAGACGTCATCTCCGAGCAGGCCGACATCAAGGCCAAGATCATCAGCCATCGCCTCATTTAGTAGGTGACCCTCACACCAATCGAGCCTGAAAGCCCTGGTGTGCCATAGCCGAGCACCTGTTGGTAATCGGTATCAAGAAGGTTCTCGATGCGGCCATAGAGCTCGAAGGAATCGGACATTGCATATTGCGCTGTGATATCGAGCCTGGTCCAGGATTCGACTGTTCCCGCCCCGAAGGCTTCGTCTTCTTCGCCGTTATAGCGCACGAGGAGAGCGCCAGAGAGAGGGCCAGAGGGATCAATAACGATCGTTGCGTCTGCCGCATGCTCTGGAACCCTTGGAAGGGCGTTGCCATCGGAGTCTTCTGCAGCGGTGAAGGTGTAATTTCCTTGGACCGAGAGCCACGGAAGAATTTGGTAGTCAGCAGTGACCTCCACACCTTGGCTCGTGGCTTCGGCAATGTTGACATAGGAACCAAGTCCAAAGGCAATCAGATCATCGGTCTCCTGATTGAAGTAGGCGATGTCAATCTGGCCACGGCCTTGGGGGTCTTGCACCAAGACGCCGATGTCAAAGCCAACAGAGCGTTCGGGCATGAGGTCTGTATCGGCTTGAGGAGCGCCGCAGCAGAAAAACGTTGTTTGGAAGAGGCTCGGCGCTTTGAAGCCTTGGCCCCATGCGCCGCGGAGAACAATGTGATCGGTGGCTTCGAAGGCAAAAGTGGCTTTGCCTGTCGTCTCTGTTCCGAAGTCATTGTGATCATCGATGCGCACACCTCCCGTCAGTGTCAGGCGCTCCGCCGGATGAAACGCATAAAGAGCAAAGCCGCTGATGATCGTCGTGTCGTCGTCGCCCGACTGGCGGGTGTCGACTTCAGAGCCGAACACCAGAGTGTCTGTATCCCGCACGTCCACCGAACCCTGGTAACGCGCAATGACCCGCTCGCCTTCAGCGGCGAAGCTTTCCACGCCGCCGAAGAAATTGGTCCGGTCAATCTGGGAATAGCCAACGAGCACAGAGTTATCGAGGGCACCGTCAAAGAGAGGGGCATCGAGCGTGATGTTGGCTGTGACCTCTTCAGTTTCGGTGGTTTCATCCGTGTCACCGAGGGTGAAGTCAGGGAAGGTGAAGCCGTCAAAGTCCGTGTCCGCATCGGTGTAGAGAACACTGGCACCAAGGCGGGCATCGCCCGGAAGGTTGAGGCCGCCTTTGGCTGATAGCGTGTAGGAGGAGTAGCCGTCTTCCTCTGTAAAGCCATCATCTTCGTCGGCTTTGGAGATGCCTTCGCTCTCAACAGCGCTCAGGGCAACGCGGAAGTCTCCCGTCTCGTCACCGCCTGAGACCGAAGCGCCGCCGCGGTGGGTGGCGAAGGACCCCGTCTCCGCAAAGACTGTTCCGCCGAAGCCGTCTTCAGGGCGTTTGGTCACAATCGAAATGACGCCGCCGATCGCTTCCGATCCCCAAAGCGTGGATTGAGG
>CAWUIJ010000070.1:0-14271 GCA_963922235.1 uncultured Parvularcula sp.
ATGCTGAGCCACGCATTGCGCTTGATCTCGTCGTCGAGTTGATCCGGACCCCAACCGGCATGGCCCATCATAAGCATGGATGAGCGCGGCGCCCTGATGGGATCACAAATGATCTCGAGCGCCTCTTCTGACGCCGTCAGGCCAATGCCGTCAGCAATCTTGAACGTGTCCCTGGTCTGATAGTCGAGACTGTGCAGCACTGCGCCGCGCTGCATATCCACCGGACCGCCAAAGAACACGGGACTGTCGTCTGCATATTCGCTTCCAGGCAATCCCGCTTCCTCCATCACCTCATCAACAGAAAGCCCTTCGATCGGCTTGTTGATGATGACGCCAAAGGCATGTTCTTCGTCGTGGCTGCACATCAGGACCACTGACTGCTCAAACGGCGAGTCGTCGAGATGCGGCATGGAGATCAAAAGCTTGCCGCCGAAGCCGCCGCTGAGATCAAGGGAAGGGAAGCGCGTCATAGCCATGAGCCTAACGTAGGGGCTCTCAACACCGACACAACGATCACAGCGAAATGAGCGGCATTTCGCCCAGGCGGGCTTGCTCTCAGGCAGCCCTTAGGCCCATGGGGCGTCAAGGCTCGGAACGGGTTCCGAGCCACATACCATTCGTTTGAGGAAACCCATGATCGAGACTGGCCAAGCCGTTCCTAACTCCGCTGTTTTCGAAGCGACCGCCGAAGGTCCTAAGCCTGTCAGCACAGATGAGCTGTTTGCGGGCAAGACCACGGCTCTTTTCGCCGTTCCTGGCGCGTTCACACCGACCTGTTCAGCCAAGCACCTGCCTGGCTTTGTTGAGAAGGCTGCTGATCTGAAAGCCAAAGGCATCGATCAGATCGTCTGCATGTCCGTCAATGATGCTTTCGTCATGGGTGCATGGGGCGAGAGCGCTGACGCGAATGACATCGTGATGCTCGCAGACGGCAATGGCTCGCTCACCAAAGCGCTGGGCCTCGAGATGGACGGCACAGGCTTTGGCCTCGGCATGCGCTCTCAGCGGTTCGCCATGGTGCTCGATGGAACGACCGTGAAACAGCTCTTCGTTGAAGAAGCAGGCGCCTTTGAGGTGTCCTCAGCCGAGCACGTTCTCGCCAACCTTTAATCTCTCCGATTCAGCTTGGGAGCGTTGAGGGGTTTGCAAGACGGTTATGCTCTGCTCATCTTATGAAGATGGCAGCAGACGTGACCCCTTCGGATCTCCAGCCGCTCCCGAGCGAAGCCTCCCGCGCGCAGGCGCTGGTGAGTTCCGTCCTTGTGACCATGGGAGCGTTTTTGGCTGCAGCCGTGATGCTCGTCGCGGCCGCTGTCTCTCTGCCGATTATGCTGGTCGCCAGCGCGACTCTTGAGCGGGGCCAACGCCCGCTCCGCCGCGGCTGGCAAGAGCTTGAAGCACCTAAGGCTTAGCCAAGCATCCCATCGCCATCAGGATCGAGGAATTCGTGCAGATGCACGATGAAATAGCGCGTGTGGGCGCTATCGACGGTGGCTTGCGCTTTGGAGCGCCAAGCTTTCTCCGCTTCCGCAAAGTTTGGGAAGATGCCGACGATATCGAGCGCATCGATATCGCGGAAGCGCGCTTCTTGGGGGCTGGTCAGCTCGCCGCCGAACACCAGGTGGAGGAGTTGTGGGGATTGCTCGCTCATGACGTGATTGCCTTTAAGGTGTGAGGGTCCGGAGATCGCTCGGCAAATGCGCCAAGCGTTTCAGGACGTGCGGGTAAAGAGGAGTCGCGGCGCAGACAAGACCTGCTTGGACAGGTTCCCGTTGGCCAAAGGTGAAAGAGCGCCCGAGGTGATCGCCGATCCACGCCCCAGCCTCGGCTGCAATCAGCGCGCCTGGCGCCACATCCCAGTCCGACTTGCGCGCAAGAGCGACGGTTGCGTCGTAGTCACCTGATGCGACCAGCGCCAAACGGTAGCTCGTTGAATTGACGTAGCCGACATCCATCGATGGCCAGGGCCGCGGCCAGCGCGGATCCAGAAACATCAATGTGTGGCCGATCATTCGGCAGTCTTTCACCGCGTCTCGGGCAGACGCTCTGATCGGTTCACCGTTCAGCCTCGCGCCGCCGCCGAGATAGGCGTCGTACATTTCATCCCTGATCGGACAGTAGATCACCCCCGCCACGACATCGTCGCCTTCGGTGATCGCGAGGCATACTGTGAAGTTATCCTGTCCACGGATGAAGGCGCGCGTGCCGTCGATAGGATCGACGATGATCGTCCGCGGCGAATCGAGGCGGCTCAGGTCATCAGCGCTTTCCTCGGACAGCCAGCCGTAATCGGCGCGCTTTCCAGAAAGCAACGCCTCACGAAGGGCAGCATCAGCCTTCATGTCTGCTTCGGTGACAGACGTGCGGTCGTCCTTTTGCCAGACGTCGAGATTTTTCTTCCGAAAGAAGGGTCTGATCACCTCACCAGCGATCCGCGCCGCCTCAACAAGGGCGTCGCGATCCTGCTTGTAAGAGGAGAGGGGGTGATCAGTCTCCGGCAATGGTCATCTCTTCGATCAACAGCGTCGGTGCGTTGATAGACCCCCGACGTTTAAGATCGTTCCCCACAACGAGATTTTTCCACATATCAAGGAGATTGCCGGCGATCGTGATCTCTGAGACGGGGTAGGCCATCTCGCCATTCTCAATCGCAAAGCCTGCGCAACCGACGGAAAAATCGCCGGTGTTGCCGTTGATCTGTGGGCCGAACATGTCGGTCACCACAAGACCTGTTCCGGCGGCAGCAATCAGCTCCTCTGGGGATTTTTCGCCGGGAAGGAGATCGAGGTTGGAGGGACCAGAGCTCGGCGAGCCGCCTGTGCCGCGCTTGGCACGGCCATTGGTCTCAAGGCCCAATTGCTTGGCTTGTGCAGTGTTCAGGAACCACTGAGTCAAAACGCCTTCAGCGATGAAGTCAAAGGCCTCACAGGTCACACCTTCGCCATCAAAGGGCTTTGATCCAAACCCGCGCGGCCGCAGAGGATCATCCCGAACAATCACGGAGGCCGGAAAGAGCTGCTCGCCAAGCTTTTCGAGAAGAAAACTCGTGCCCCGGGCGATCGACGCGCCATTGGCGGCACCGGCGAGAGGGCTCAGGAGCGACGAGGCCAGGCGCTGTTCGAAGATCACCGGCGCTTTCGTCGAAGCCATTTTGCGCGGGTTCAGACGCCGAACCGTGCGTTCGCCCGCGACCTTGCCAATATCCTCCGCACTCCGAAGGTCCGTCAGGAAGACAGCGCCATCACCATCGTAATCGCGCTCCATACTGGTGCCTTCACCGGCCAGAACAGACACGCCAAGAGAATGACTGCCGCCTGACTTGCGGCCCGAAAAGCCGTTGGAGGTGGCAAAGATGCTCTCGCCATAGCCTACCGACGCGCTGGCACCGCTGGAATTGGTGACGCCTTCCACGGCTCGTGCAGCGTCCTCGCATGCGATGGCGCGCGCCATGAGATCGTCGGTCGAAGGTTCCACGCCGTCGGAAAGCTCGAGGTCAGGGAAGGGGCCTTTCGCCAAACGGTCCTCAGGAGCGAGGCCGGTGTAAGGGTCGCTCGGCGCCTCTTTGGCCATGGCCACCGCACGCTCGACCAAGCCGTCGAGTGTTGATTCGCGAAAATCCGTAGACGATACAGTCGCTTGCTGATCGCCGATAAAGACCCTGAGGCCGAGGTCACGGTTTTCCGAACGTTCCACCTCCTCTGTCTCGCCCAGTCGGACAGAGACAGACGAGCTGAGGGAGGAGTAAACCAGCGCATCGGCGGCATCGGCGCCAGCCTTAAGAGCATGGGAGATCAGGCGGTCGAGAACGGCTTCTTGGTTGTCAGGCATGGCTGCGGCTTAAGGATGCTCACCGCGCCTGACAAGTTGACGAATGGTGCGGTGCAAGGCACCGTCTCAGCGTGGTCATAAGACCGCGTTCATTTGAGGGAGACGCTGCGCATGTGACGCGCAGGGCCGAAGGCGCAACCACCCCGGAAACGCTCAGGCATCCAGGACCGCAAGTGGACCTAAAGGCTGGAAAAGGGCTGGCAGGCCCTGCCGACGGAGCAAGCGACCGACCAGGTCCGCCCAATCTCTCAGGCGCGTTCACGTTGGACGCGAGGACAGCCGGGGCTTCGAGGGCCGAGGGCCCTCATCCAAAGGAGCCCGACTGTGACTGAGACTTTGAAAACCCTTCCGCTTGATGCGCTTCACCGAGAGCTCGGCGGCAAGATGGTGCCCTTCGCCGGCTACGATATGGCCGTGCAGTACCCCATGGGGGTCAAAGACGAGCATCTCTGGACCCGCGCGAAGGCCGGCCTTTTTGATGTCAGCCACATGGGGCAAGCGATCCTTCGCGTTGCAGGCGGCAGCCATGAGGACGTCGCCAAGCTGATCGAAGAGCTGGTCCCTGGTGAGATCATCAAGCTGGGCAAAGGCCGGATCCGCTACAGCCTCCTTCTCAACGATCAGGGCGGTATTCTTGATGATCTAATGATCTCACGTTTTCCTGCCGATCAGGACGCGGAAGGATCGTTGTTTTTGGTCGTGAACGCCGCCGTGAAGGATGCGGACTACGCCTATATCCAAGAGCGCCTTGGTGATCGCGCGAAGCTCGAGGTGCTCGATCGCTCCTTGCTCGCGCTTCAGGGACCCAAGGCGAGGGCCGTGATCGGCGGCCTCGTGCCGGAAGCGCTCGAGATGCCCTTCATGACAACCCGCGCCGCCACGATCGGCGGTGCCCAGGTGACGCTTTCGTGCTGCGGCTACACCGGCGAGGATGGCTTTGAGATCTCCGTCGCCAATGAGCATGCGGAGGAATTGGCGCGGACACTGCTCGCCCATGACGATGTGGCGCCGATTGGCCTGGGTGCGCGCGACTCCTTGCGCCTGGAGGCCGGGCTTTGCCTTTACGGCCACGATATGACGCCTGCGGAAAGCCCTGTGTCCGCGGCACTGACCTTCGCGCTCGGCAAGCGCCGGAAGACCGAAGGCGGCTTTGCGGGCGCAGATCGCGTCTTGAAAGAGCTTGCTGAAGGCTCCGCGATGGTGCGCGTCGGTGTCCAGCCCGAAGGCCGCGCGCCTGCTCGCGAAGGCACCACCATCGCCACGGGCAATGGCGCTGAGATCGGCAAAATCACGTCGGGCGGCTTTGGTCCATCTGTCAGCGGACCAGTCGCTATGGGCTACGTTCCGCGCTCCCACGCTGATGTGGGCACCGAAGTGATGCTCGACATCCGCGGAAAGCTTCATCCCGCCCGCGTGGCGGCACTGCCATTTGTTGAACCTGGGTATTATCGAGGGCCAAAATCATGACAACGAAGTTTACGGAAGATCACGAGTGGATCCGCGTCGAAGGCGAAAGCGCGACGGTCGGCATCACGGTGCACGCAGCTGAACAGCTCGGCGACGTCGTCTTTGTCGAGCTCCCCGATGTGGGCGCGACCTTTTCCAAGGGCGATGACATGGCCGTGGTCGAAAGCGTGAAGGCCGCTTCCGACGTCTACGCACCAGTTTCGGGCGAGATCATCGAGGTCAACGGCGCGCTGGTCGATGCCCCCGAAGGCGTCAACGAGGGTGCTGAAGGCACGGGCTGGTTCGTGAAGCTTAAGTTCACGGATCCGTCTGAGCTCGACGGTCTGATGGATGAAGCTGCGTACAAAGAGCACGCAGCGAATGGGTAAAGGCGCGGCCTTTGCGGTGGGCATTGCCATCGCCGCTGGGGTTGGGGCCGCGACCGATGACTGGAGCACGGGCATTGCCGTGGGCGTTGGGATCGCCGTCCTCCTGACGATCATCGGCCTCGGCCGATAAGTTTTTAAGAAAGGTATGAGTGGATGCGCTATCTTCCGCTAACGGACACTGACAGAGCTGAGATGCTTCAAACCATTGGTGTCCAGAACATCGATGAGCTTTTTTCCGACGTCCCTAAGGACGCGCTCAACCCCTCGCTCAATTTGCCTGACCATAAAGGCGAATTCGAGGTCGAGAGGCATCTCTCGACGCTGGCAAAGAAGAACCACGCGGCTGGCGATGGGCCTTTCTTCGCAGGGGCGGGCGCCTACCGCCACCATGTCCCGGCTACGGTCGATCATATCATTCAGCGCTCTGAATTTCTGACGGCTTACACGCCGTATCAGCCGGAAATCGCGCAAGGCACGCTCCAATACCTTTTTGAGTTCCAGACCCAGGTCGCGGAGCTCACCGGCATGGAGGTCGCCAACGCTTCCATGTATGACGGCTCGACTGCAACGGCCGAAGCCGCGCTCATGGCGCGCCGGATCACCAAACGGAAAAAGGTGGTCATGGCTGGCGGACTTCATCCGCACTACGCCGATGTGGTCCGGACGAATGAAGAGCTGATCGGTGATACAGTGATCCAAGCTCCCGCGACACCAGGGGCGGGCGCTGTAATGGACCTCATCGATGATGAGACCTCGTGCGTGATTGTGCAAAGCCCTGATGTCTTCGGTTTCTTGCGGGATATCCAGGACCTTTCGGCGAAGACCCAAGCGCACGGCGCTTTGCTTGTGGCAGTGGTGACCGAAGCGACCGCTTTTGGCCTCTTGAAATCGCCGGGCAGTCAGGGTGCTGATATTGTCGTGGCCGAGGGCCAGGCGATCGGTAACGCGCTCAACTTTGGTGGGCCTTACCTCGGCCTCTTCGCCGCGCGGCAGAAACACATCCGCTTCATGCCGGGACGCCTCTGCGGTGAAACGGTGGATGCGGACGGCAAGCGTGGATTTGTGCTGACGCTCTCAACCCGTGAGCAGCATATCCGCCGGGACAAGGCGACATCGAACATCTGCACCAATTCTGGCCTGTGCGCGCTGGCGTTCACGGTGCACATGTCGCTGCTTGGAGGCAAAGGTCTGCGCGAGGTTGCTGTCCTGAGCCACGAAAACGCGGTGAAGGCCGCCGATGCGCTCCAAGCCATCGATGGCGTCGAGGTCCTCAACGAGGCTTTCTACAACGAGTTCACCATCCGCCTGCCGAAAAATGCAGGCGATGTGGTCGATCAGCTCGCAGAACAAGGGATCATCGCCGGGGTTCCTGGAACCCGGCTGTGGCCCGGCAGCACTGAGCACGAAAATCTACTAATCATCGCCAGCACAGAGCTGACAACAGATGACGATATCAGCGCCCTAGCGTCCGCTCTGCGGTCAGCGATTGCCGGTTGAGGGGGATCTTCCGATGACAAACGAAACCTTCACCGGGCACAAAGCGCTTGAGCTCCAAGTTCCTCTTCTTTTCGAGGAAGGGAGCTATGAGAAGTCAGGCGTCGACCTGCCACAGCCTTCCGGCGTCACGAGCCGCCTGGGTGGTCACGAGGCCATCGACGCGCCTGCGCTTCCAGCGTTCTCTGAACCTGGCGCTATGCGGCACTTCGTACGGCTAAGCCAGAAGAACTACGCGATCGATATGGGGATCTTCCCCCTTGGTTCGTGTACGATGAAACACAACCCGCGTCTGAACGAGCGGATGGCACGGCTTCCCGGCTTTGCTGATCTTCATCCGCTGCAGCCCGACAACACGACCCAAGGGGCGCTTGCTCTGATCGCGGAGCTTCAAAATTGGCTCTGTGAAATGACCGGCATGCCGGCTGTTGCGATGAGCCCTAAGGCGGGCGCCCATGGCGAGCTTTGCGGCATGATGGCCATTCGTGCAGCAATCGTTGCTCGCGGCGAAGAAGAGACCCGGAAGCGGGTTCTGGTTCCTGAATCTGCCCACGGCACGAACCCAGCAACAGCTGCACAGTGCGGCTTCTCAGTGGACAAACTTCCAGCAACCGACGATGGCCGTGTCGACCTTGAGGCGATGAAGGCCAAGCTCGGTCCGGACGTGGCCGCAATCATGGTCACCAATCCCAACACCTGCGGCCTGTTCGAGCGGGATATCCGCGCGATGGCGGATGCTGTCCACGAAGCAGGCGGGTACTTCTATTGCGACGGCGCGAACTTCAACGCGATCGTGGGCAAGGCTCGTCCCGGCGATCTTGGCGTCGATGCCATGCATATCAATCTGCACAAGACCTTTTCCACGCCCCATGGCGGCGGCGGTCCGGGTTCAGGGCCAACGGTTTTGTCCGAAGCCCTGAAGCCCTTCGCGCCGCTCCCAGCCGTCGTAAAATCAGACGATGGCTACACGATCCATGAGACAGCCGACGGTGAGCTCGCGCAGACCTTCGGTCGGATGACGGTGTTCCACGGGCAGATGGGCATGTTCGTCCGGGCCCTCAGCTATATGCTGAGCCACGGCGCCGATGGCCTTCGCAAAGTGGGCGAGGACTCGGTTCTCAACGCGAACTATGTCCGTGTGCGTCTCGCTGAAGAGATGACCCAGGGCTATGAAGGCACCTGTATGCACGAAGCGCTCTTCTCTGATGCGTTTCTCAAAGAAAGCGGTGTGGGAACGATCGACTTTGCCAAGGCGATGATCGACGAGGGTTTTCATCCGATGACGATGTATTTCCCACTGGTTGTTTCGGGCGCGATGCTGATTGAGCCAACCGAGTGCGAATCGAAAGCCTCACTCGATGAGTTCTGCGACGCATTGCTTGGGCTCGCTCGTGCAGCGAAATCTGGCGAGAAAGAGCGGTTCGAGCAGGCACCGCGGTTCGCCCCAAGACGCCGTCTTGATGAGACAAAGGCCGCGAGAAAGCCGGTGCTGCGTTGGACACCGCAAAGCCCTGAGGCGATGGCCGCTGAATAACCGGGCTTAGAAGGGTTCCGTCAGGAGCCCTTCATTCCCTGGCTCCACCCCTGTCAGCCCTTGCGGCTGGCAATCGCTATAGCCAGCGCGCCATCCCGCCGCGTAGCTTTCGTCGTCTTTGTAAAGTGCAGCATCGCGATAAACGCTCGTGTCAAACTTCGCCTGACGCGCGGTCGCCGTCCGGCACCCGTCAGACAACCCTTGCGTGTAATAGGGCCCTTCGACGATTGCAGGATCGATGCCGATGCTGGTACACGCTGTCAGGAGGCACGCGAAACTGAGGAGGACAAAACGCATGGGGGATCTCCGAAGCTTCTTTGACATTAGAGACACTAGCGATTGGGCGCCAGAACAGTTTCGATGCATTCGTAAATGGGATTCGCAGTCATCAACGGTTGACGTGAGCGCCGCTTCTGCCTCTTTTTGAGGTGGGTAGGCGGCGAAGCGTTCTGTTTGGCTGCAGGTTTTGTCCGAAGGCGGTGTGATGCGAAGCTTGTTGTCGATTTCTGGACGCCGCTTCGGTCTGGCCGTTGCGCTCACTCTGCTTTGGCTTCTGCTTTCAGGTTATTGGAACCACGCGACCCTGGTCGGGTTTGGCGCATTCAGTGTGGCTCTGGCTGTTTGGCTCGCCGATCGCGCCGAGGTCGTCGACAACGAAGGCGTCCCGACCAGCATCTTCCCGCGAATCATCACCTACACACTCTGGCTTTTGCTCGAGATCGGAAAAGCCAATGTCCAGGTCGCGCGCGAGGTGCTTCGGCGCGAGATCAAGCTCTCGCCGAAACTCGTCCGCATACCCGCTGATCAACCCAGCGATCTGACGCGGACCATCTTTGGCAATTCGATCACGCTCACGCCGGGAACCGTCACCGTGGATGTCCGCGAAGACAGCATGCTGGTGCACGCCCTGACCGAAGATCTCGCTGACGAAGAAGGCCTTGCTGAAATGGGCGCACGCGTCACAGCACTCGAAGCGAAGGGGAGGGCGAGCTGATGTTTGTCGCGGCCACCATCGCTATTGTTGTTGCCATGGCGCTCATGCTCGTCCGCGCCATTTCAGGGCCGACGGTTTATGACCGTGTTCTGAGCGTCAACAGCTTCGGAACCAAAACCGTGTTGTTGTTGGCGGTTTTAGGCTTTCTGATGGGGCGGCCTGATTTTCTTGATATTGCTCTACTTTACGCGCTGATCAATTTCGTTGGGACGATCGCGATCCTCAAGTTCTTCCGGTACCGTGAGCTCGATGGGCCCATGCTCGACCAGGACCCCCTCGCAACGGAGGAGCAGCAAGGATGAGCCAGGTTCTCGATATCCTTTCCTGGATTTTGCTCGTGGCTGGCGGCGTTTTCACAGTCATCGGAGCGCTTGGCGTCTTGCGGTTTCCAGACTTTTACACGCGCATCCATGCGGCCGGCGTGACAGATACGCTGGGTGCTGATCTCATCTTGCTGGGTCTTCTTCTTCAGGCGCCTGGCTTTATGGTGGCGATTAAGATCGTCATGATCCTTTCGCTCTTCTTGCTGACGAGCCCGGTGGCGACCCATTCCATCGCGCACGCAGCTTATGCAGGGCGCGAGGCGCCTCTGACGGGGAAACTTCTTCTCCGGCAAAATGTGCCTCTGCCTGTAGACCGCCTAGAGGAAGACGAAGTGGTGAGGGAGCAAGACGCATGATGATACTCGCTGATGCTCCGGTGGATGCCGTCTATCACACCCCGGCCACTGCTTCTGTTTTGGCTGAGATTGCGATCCTGACGCTTTTGGCGGCGTGCGCGATCGCCATGATCCGTATGCGCCAATTGTTTGGCGTGGCCATGCTGTCTGGGATCTACTCCCTTTTGTCAGCTGCCTTTTTCGTTGCTCTCGACGCTGTCGATGTGGCCTTTACCGAAGCCGCGGTAGGCGCGGGTATCTCCACGGTTCTGGTGCTTTCAGGCATTGCCATGACATCGAAGCGGGAGAAGCGCGTGACCCAGCGACGCCCCTGGGTGCCGCTCTTCGTCACCGGTATCACCGGCGCCGCCTTGGTCTACGCCACAGTCGATATGCCCGCCTTTGGCGACCCGAATGCTCCGGCCAATGCCTATGTCGGCCGAGAGTACCTCGTTCAAACCCCGGCCGATGTGGAAGTGCCCAACATCGTAACAGCGGTTCTCGCGAGCTATCGAGGGTTCGACACAATGGGCGAGACGGTGGTTGTGTTTACGGCGGGCCTGGCCTGCATTCTGCTCTTAGGCTCGGCTGCGATCCGCGGCGGCGGAGGCGACGGCCGCAACCATGATGAGGAGGAGGGCTGATGGGTCACTTAATCCTCAGGGTGACGATCAAGACCTTGTTCGCACCGATCATCATTTTCGCGCTCTATGTTCAGTTCCACGGCGACTACGGCCCAGGCGGCGGGTTTCAGGCCGGCGTCATCCTGGCCGCAGCCTTCGTTCTTTATGCCCTCGGCTTTGGGCTGAAGCAGTGCCACCGGGTGATCCCACCGAGTTGGTTACCAATCGGCATGGCGCTCGGTGTGCTGATTTATGCCGGGACTGGTGTCTACACGATGCTGCTGGGCGGCAACTTCCTGGATTATGACGTGATCCAGCCGGACAGCCATCATCATGCTGGCCAGCATATCGGGATTATAGCGGTGGAGCTCGGTGTCGGCCTCGCCGTGGCGACGACCATGTTGCAGATCTACTATGCCTTCGCGGGGCGCGAGCCCGAACCATCGGATGATGCCTGGTAATGCTCGAATTCGCTCTCGAACGCTACAACTATTGGATCGTCATCGCTCTGATGATGATCGGCCTCTATATCGTGTTTTCGCGAGGGAACCTGGTGAAGACGCTGATCGGTTTGAACCTGTTTCAAACATCCGTGTTCATCTTTTATATCACCGTGGGTAAGGTCGTCGGCGGCACAGCTCCCATCTTGGTGGGTGGCCATAGTGAAGGTGGCCACGGCGATGACCATAGCGGCGGGCATGGCGACGAACATGGGGCTTCGCATGGCGAGACGCATCATGAAGCAGCCCTCAGCGCCGAAGATGCGGTGGCAGCGGCCCAAGGTGACTTGGTCAACGAGCTCTCCTCCGAAACCGCGGGCGGAGGCAGTTTGACCGGCCACGAGAGCCTGCACACCAACCCGGACGGGACTGCAGGCAACTCGCTTTTCACCGGATCAGCAGGTGAGGACATCCCCGACCTCATCACGCGCAGCGGCGCGGCCGAGGTTCCCCATACAGAGGGACACGGCGCAGAGGTTGCCCTTGATACGCTCTACTCCAACCCACTTCCCCATGTTTTGATCCTGACAGCGATCGTCGTCGGTGTCGCCACCACAGCGGTCGGTCTCTCCCTCGCAGTGCGCATTCGGGAGGCCTACGGAACGGTGGAAGAGGACGATTTGGAAGCCATCGACAACAAGACCGTGCTCGCGGAGGCGACAGCGTAGATGCTTATCGACGACCTCCCCGTTCTCCCGGTCCTGTTGCCGTTGATCGCAGCGCCCATTTGCCTGCTCTTACCCAACAATCGCCTGCCTGGGATCTTTGCCTCTTTCGTCTCAGGCCTGGCCGCCATCCTTTCGGCCATGCTCCTGGCTCAGGTCGCTGGCAGCGGCCCTGCAGATTACGACCTGGGCGGATGGGCAGCGCCCCTCGGGATTGTTTATCGCGTGGACATGGTCGGCGCCCTGGTGATGACCTTGGTCGCCTCTATGGCAGCCGTCACTTTGCCCTATGCCATCAAGAGCATCGAGCAAGAGATCACGAAGTCCCAGACCAGCGCGTTCTTCGCGACGTTCCTGATCTGCTTTTCGGGCCTGATTGGCGTGGTTGCGACGGGCGATGCCTTCAACGTCTTCGTGTTCCTCGAGATCAGTTCGCTCTCGACCTATACGTTGGTGGCGATGGGCGCGAAGCGGGACCGCCGGGCGCTGACGGCAGCTTTCACCTATCTCGTGCTCGGCACGATTGGCGCGACGTTCTTCGTCATTGGCCTGGGGCTTCTGTACCAAGCGACGGGTACGCTGAACATGCTCGATATCCATGAGCAGCTTGTGGGCCAAGACAACCGGGTCATTCGTGCAGCCTTTGCCTTCATCTTCACAGGCTTTGCGCTCAAGCTCGCGATGTTCCCGCTGCATCAATGGCTGCCGAACGCTTACACCTTTGCTCCGTCTTCGGTCACAGCGTTTCTGGCATCGACCGCGACCAAGGTCGCCATCTATTCCATGCTGCGGTTCCTTTTCACCGTGTTCGGTTTTCAGTTCGGCTTCATGGATGTCGCGTTCGCGTTCTTCCTTGTGCTCGGGATGCTCGGCATGTTCGTGGGCAGCCTGATCGCTGTCTTCCGGGACAATGTGAAGATGATCTTCGCTTATTCGTCCGTCGCGCAGATTGGCTACATGCTGCTCGCGCTCAGCTTCGCGACACCTGAAGGCGTTGCTGCCGCACTGGTCTATATCGTGAACCATGCGGTGACCAAAGCTGCGCTCTTCATGGCCATCGGCGCGGTTGTCTATTCGATCGGCTCACCGCGCATTTCCGCATTTAGGGGCCTCGCCAAACGGATGCCCGTCACAGCCGGTGCCTTGATCGTTGGTGGCTTAGCATTGGTCGGTGTGCCCATGACCGCAGGCTTTATCTCCAAATGGCTGCTGATCCGGGCGGCGTTCGAAGCCACCTTGCCGATCTCCAGCTTGTTCCTGGTGCTGTTCATTGTCTCCACCACACTACTAGCGGTGGCCTATGTTGGTCGTTTGGTGTGGGAGATGACGCTCCAGGAACCCGAAGGGCAGGTGGAGGTGAAGCCTGTTCCGATGAGTATGATGATCCCCATGCTGCTCGTGACGTTTTTGACCTTCTATCTCGGCGTCAACGCTGATGGCCTCGTCAATCTGGCAGAGGCAGCAGCGCAGGAGCTCCTCAATACCGGGCTCGGAACAGGGGGGGCGTTCTGATGTCAGCCCTTCTCCATATGGTCTCGCCTGAGGCCGCGCTCAGCGGCGCACTGATCACACCGCTCATTGGTCTGATCTTTATCAGTCTCCTGGACCGGTCTCCGGACGCGCGGGAGGCCAGCACGCTGGCGACCGGCCTCATCACTTTGCTCTTCACGGCAACGGTCTTTGTGGCTGTTGGGGAGGGCGCCCGGCCAACACTGCAGCTCTTTGAGATGCTGCCCGGCCTCACCGTGACCTTTAAGGTCGAGCCCTTAGGGGCGCTCTTTGGACTGATTGCTTCGGGGCTGTGGCTCGTGAACTCGGTCTATTCGATCGGCTATATGCGCGGGAACAACGAGAAGGCGCAAACCCGGTTTTACATGAGCTTCGCGATCGCCATCACGGCGGCGCTGGGTATTGCTTATTCTGGCAATCTTCTCACGTTCTTCCTGTTCTACGAGACCCTGACGATTTCGACCTTCCCATTGGTCACGCATAAGCGGGATGAGAAGGCGAGAGCGGGCGGCCGGATCTATGTTGGTATCCTGATGGGGACCTCGATCGGGCTTCTCCTACCAGCGATCATCTGCACCTATTGGCTCACGGGAACGACGGATTTCGTCCTGGGCGGGATCATCGCAGAGCA
>CAWUIJ010000071.1:0-14212 GCA_963922235.1 uncultured Parvularcula sp.
TGGACGTGCTTGAGCCCCTCCTCAATGACCTCCCATTTGGAGCTATCGATCATGACCGGAACACGCGCGATATCGGGTTCAGAGGCGATCAGACGAAGGAAGGTCGACATGGCTTCAACGCCGTCGAGCATGCCCTCGTCCATGTTGACGTCGATGATCTGCGCACCGTTTTCGACCTGCTGCCGAGCGACATCAACAGCGGTTGCATAGTCGCCATTCTTGATCAACTTACGAAACTTCGCGGAACCTGTGACATTGGTCCGCTCACCGATATTCACAAATGTAGGTTGCATTAGGCTGCTTCCGCATCATGTTTCGGGCGCACACCCAGCATGTGACAAAGAGCGAAGGTCAGGTCAGCTTTATTGAGCGTGTAGAAATGGAAATCGTTCACGCCGCGCTCAAGAAGATCATGACACTGTTCCGCCGCTACCGTCGCTGCGACGAGCTGCCTTGTCTTGGGATCATCGTCGAGGTGGCCAAACAGCCGCTCGAGCCTAGGCGGAATGCTCGCATGACAGAGCTTGGCCATACGCTGCAGCGCGCCGAAATTGTTGATCGGCATGATGCCAGGCAGGATGGGGATCTCGATACCCGCGGCACGAACCTTCTCCAAATACCGTTCGTAGACATCATTATCGTAGAAAAACTGCGTGATCGCTCGCGTGGCGCCGTTGTTCACTTTGCGCTTCAGAAGCTCGATATCGTGCTCGAAGCTGGCGCTCTCGGGATGTTTCTCGGGGTAACAGCCAACAGTAATCTCAAAATCAGCAACGGCCTTCGCTCCCGCTGTGAGCTCAGCTGCACCAGCATATCCATCAGTGGCCGGAACATATGCGTCCCCGACCCCACCTGGCGGATCGCCTCTAAGGGCCACAATATGTTTGACACCAGATGCCCAATAGTTCCTCAGCACCTCATCGACTTCCGCCTTGGTCGCTTCAATGGTTGTCAAATGTGCGGCGACTGGAATGGCGGCATCCTGGATGATGCGCTCCACCGTCGCGTGGGTCCGTTCACGGGTTGATCCGCCTGCACCGTAAGTGACCGAGACAAAAGTGGGGTCGAGCGGCCGCAACTTTTCAACGGCCTCCCAAAGCTTCGTGGCCATATTTTCCGACTTCGGCGGAAAAAACTCAAAACTGACACGGGGTTCAGGCAAAGGTCGACACTTTCTCTACAGGCTTCTGTCCAGAAGCTTTCTCAAGCAGCCAGATCTTGCTGATCAGGCCACCGGATGTTTCAGGATTCAATGTGGTCACGTTCGCAAGGGTCATCCCGCAAGCACTGGCATAGCTGCCAATCTCGTCTTCGGAGAAACCCAGCCGGCGATGAGCGTAACGCTCTCGTAAGTCTTCTAGCGCATGCGGAGCAAAATCGGCGATTAAGGCAAGTCCACCGGGCACCAATGCGCGCGCAGCAGCAGCGATGGCCCGACTGGGCTCCCCGAGAAAATGCAAAACGTGATGTAAGCAGACAACGTCAGCGGTGTTTTCTGAAATTTCCTCTAAGCGAGAAAAGTCCCGCCTGCGAACGCTCGCATGGCGAACCTCCGCCTCATCAAGCTTGACCCGAGCGATGGCCAACATCTCGGGAGAGACGTCGAGGCCTAGTCCCTCTTTGTACCGATCAGCGAAAAGCGCGAGCATTCGACCTGTGCCAGTTCCAAGATCAAGAAGCCGGTCAAAACGCGACGGCACCACGTCCAGCATAGCTTCTTCGATCAGGCAATCATCGATATGCAGCTGCCTGAGTGCATCCCAATGCTCAGCATTCTGCGCGAAGAATTCGGCCGCCTTTGCTGCACGATCCTGGCGGATGGCTTCAAAAGCCGCGGCATCGGCATCGCACTCTTCACCGCTCAAACTTGCGAGAAAACTCGTGAGCCAAGGATCGATGTCCGCCAGTCGATAAAACCGCCAGGATCCTTCTTGGTAGGGCTCTATAAGCCCAGCATCGACAAGGACGCGGAGATGGCGACTGACCCGGGGCTGGCTTTGCTCCAACACACGGGTGAGTTCGGAGACGGTGAGATCCCCCTCAGATAAAAGCGCAAGAGTCCGCAGGCGGGTCGCTTCGCCCGCTGCTCGCAATTGATCCAGACCTTCAGGAAAGAGCACGGCCACCTCACCATGCTCCGATATAAGGATTTCCTTATATCGTCAATTGAGCCCGGTGACGCAGGGCTTAAAACCCTATGCCAAAACCTATGCTCAGGACAGGATAGTAGCGCAAGTTCTCGAGATCATCCTCGACCTGCTGCGCTTCGATCGCCAATTGCTGGTCTAAGAAGGCACGCAGATTGGGATCAGTATCGCCAAGTCCGCCCTGGCTGAAGATGTCAATTTCTGGGGGATCCGTGAGGATCACACCAAGACGGACCACGAAGGACATCGGCATCACGCCGCGCGTGGTCGTGTCCCATCCAATGCCGCCATACAAGGCATCGCTGCCAAAATTGCCGCTGCCGACGAGCTCACCAACCTGCTCTGGCGTGAAGAACACACCACCGATCTCGACAGGCTGGGTCGGTGTCGAGGTGAACTCGAGCGAACGCTCACCAATCATATATCCGCCGGTGACAGTAAAGCCGTTCATGAACGGATGAAGATCAACGAAGGCGGCGGGCTGCGAGAAATCGAGCTCGACATCATATTTGATGTCATCCCATTCGACATTGGTCAGCTCAAACTCGAAATAGTTATAGCCGCCACGCACCGTGACAAACGGGTTCAGCTGAAGCTGCACATTGACGTTGGCACCATTGGTACCAACCGAAGCATCCGCCCCGATATTAGGAATCAAAGGAAGATCAGGACCAGCAATCGCGGGCGATCCCGACATCGCACACGCCAACAAACCACCAGCGATCGCACGCGTCATGCGCAACATACGAACCCCCGTTCGAAAGCCTTTCGGCCGTCCTCTGCGTTCCGATACTGTCCGGGGGAATTGTTGTCACAATAAGGTGAAAGGTCGGCGAAAGAATGGCGGGCAATCTTTTGTATTCGCGATGTGTGCCGCCACGAAACACTTCACTTCGAATTGTAGCTGCTGCACGGCAGCTTTTGTTTGTAACGTGCATGACCTAGGCCACGAACAGCGGGATCAAGACAGGAGTGATACGAGATGTTTGCTGGCCTTGCAGAAACGGTCGCTGAGCTGAGCGCAACCTATAACGTCAATCCCGTGATTTTCGGGATCCTTTACGTGGGCGGAATACCGCTTTTCCTCGCAGCAGGAGCTTGGCTCGCCAATCGTGCGCGCCAGAAGAAGCCCATCACGGTTCAGGCGATGCTGCTCCTGTATTTAGCGATCCAGCCCTATCTCTACGTGGCGGTCTTTGGCGAAAACCTGCCGAGCTGGGTCTATATCGTGATCCTTGCCATGATCGGTGTGGGCATCTGGTCCACAGTCAGCAGCGTGCAGAAGAAGAAAGCCGAAGCGCAAGCGGACGCTGCTGAAACGAACGTCACGACGTCGGCCGCGCCCGAAGCAACGGCCCTCATGGAAGACGAGCAGCCTCAAGACGAAACGTCCGCCTCATAGGCCACGGGCCGACAAATGATCATCACACCTTCATTTTCTCGCCGCTTGCAGAACCACCACCAAGGCGCCTAGCAAACAGCTAGCGTTTGGAGAGTGGGGTGATGGCCATCAGATTCAAAAAGCGGGGCGCGCTTCTGTCGGCGTTGCCCAAAGCGCTCGTGCTGACACTTATCCTTGCTGCTTGCGCGCAGGAAACATCACCGCCGAGCCTTGAGGCACGTCTGTTGGAGCGCTTGATCGTGCTCCAAGACGAACAACCCGAGGTTCCAGGCTTTGCCATCACCCTGCGTTTAGACGACGGAACCATCATTAGCGCCGCCACAGGACAAGCCGATCCCGTCGGCACGCCGATGACAACTCAAACGCCGGTTCGCATAGCCAGCATCACCAAGACCTTTGTCGCAGCAACCGTGCTCACGTTGATGGAAGACGGGTTGCTTGACCTCGACACACCGATCTCTGGGCTGATCACACCGAGCTACAATGCGATGCTGACGGATGATGGATACAAGACGAATGCCATCACCGTTCGCCATCTCTTGATGCATGTGAGCGGCATGCCCGATCACGCTGGCAGCCGCTATTCCGCGATGGTTTTGGAAAATCCAGATCGGGTCTGGACCGCTGGCGATCAGATCGGCGTACTCATTTCACTCAACGATCCGCTGGGACCGCCAGAGAGCCAGTTCAAATATTCAGACACAGGCTATGTCTTGCTTGGCAATATCATCGAGCGCCTCACCGGAAAGCCATTGTACGAGGTGGTACGGGAGCGGATGACGTTCTCGCACCTGGCGATTGGCCACATGTGGTGGGACGAGCGCGAGCCAGTACCCGAGGGTGTGCCTGGCCGAGCTCACCAATATATGGATGGCACCCCAACTTTTGCGGTGAATGGGACAATGGACGCGTTTGGTGGCGGAGGCCTGGTCGCGAGCACCGAAGACCTCTCGGTCTTCTATAGCGCGCTCTTTGCTGGTGAGATCTTTGCCTCTCCTGAAACGCTGACCCTGATGACTGACGCGCCAGGCCATCCCTTCCCTGGTTCCTATCGCATGGGCTTGTTCCCCATGCAGATTGAAGGTTCCCCGGCTTTTGGCCATGGAGGGTTTTGGGGAACTTACGCGATCCACGTCCCCGAGACAGGCGTCACAGCTGCGGGCGTGGCCCTGGATCAGTCAGGCTACCGCGCCATGACCAACGCGATGCGTGAGATGCTTGCCGCGGCTGCGAACGAATAGCGGCGCGCGGCAATCACTCTTAGATGTGCACAACCCGTCCGTAGGCGTCGAGCACGCTCTCGTGCATCATCTCTGACAAAGTGGGGTGCGGGAAGACCGTGTGGAACAGGTCCTCTTCGGTCGCCTCGAGCGTCATCGCGATGCCGAAGCCTTGAATGAGTTCGGTCACCTCGGCACCAATACAGTGCGCGCCAAGGAGCTCACCGGTCTTGGCATCAAAGACGGTCTTGATGAAACCTTCCTGCTCCCCAAGCGCGATCGCCTTGCCATTCCCTTGGAAAGGAAACTTGCCGACTTTGACCTGATAGCCTGCATCTTTCGCCTGGGCCTCGGTGAGACCAACGGAGGCGATCTGTGGGTTGCAATAGGTGCAGCCCGGGATGCGATTGACATCGAGCGGGTGAACGGAATTCGACCCAGCGATCTTCTCGACACAGATGATGCCTTCATGGGATGCCTTATGCGCGAGCCATGGAGGACCTGTGACGTCACCGATCGCATAGACGCCCTTGGCGCCGGTCTGGAGCCATTCGTCCACCACGATGTGACCACGATCGACCTTCACACCCAGCTGCTCAAGCCCCAAGCCTTCCGTATTCCCGACAATGCCGATGGCGAGAATGATTCGGTCATACTCAGCAGTTTGAGGTTTTCCATCTTTCCCAACGATGGTCGCTTTGACGCTTTCGGCATTCTTCTCGATCTTATCGAGCTTGGCTTCTGTCGCGATCTTGATGCCCTGCTTTTCGAAAGTCTTATGCGCGAAGGCGGAGACGTCTTTGTCTTCGGCGGGGAGGATACGATCGACCATTTCCACCACTTGGACATCCGCACCAAGAGCATTGTAGAAGCTCGCGAACTCCATACCGATGGCACCTGATCCCACCACAAGAAGGCGGCTGGGGAAGATATCAGGGACCATCGCCTCGCGGGCAGTCCAGATAAACTTACCATCGGGCTCCAAACCAGCAGCAGGGATCGTCCGTGCACGCGCGCCAGTGGCAATGATCGTATGCTTAGCATGGACGGTCTGGGTCTTGCCGTCTTTCAGCGTCACCTGGATCGCTGGGCCCGAACCGTTGGCCGCTCCAAGCTTCGCCTCGCCATCGATCACGGTGATTTTGTTCTTCTTCATGAGATAGCCAACACCGCCTGCCAGCTGGCCAGCAATCTTCCGGGACCTTTGAACGACCCCATCAAGATCGAACCCGATATTGTCCACTTTCAGACCAAAAGCTGAGGCATGCTGCATATTGGTGTAGACTTCAGCCGTCCGCAAAAGCGCCTTTGTCGGTATGCAGCCCCAGTTCAGGCATACCCCGCCCATATGCTCGCGTTCGATGATCGCTGTCTTCATCCCCAGCTGCGAAGCACGGATCGCGGCCACATAGCCGCCTGGCCCCGCGCCAATCACGACAAGGTCAAAAGATTGATCAGCCATAAGCAGGGTTCCTCTTGCAAGACGACGATACGAAGCGTTCAATCAGGGTGTTGAGGGAAGCACAAGATATGAGCATCGACTTTGCACCACTCTTTGCAGCGCCGTGGTACGTGCAGGTTCACGCGATCTGCGCCATGGCTGCTTTCGTCCTAGGCGGGATCCAATTTGCAGCGCCGAAGGGCACCTTGCCGCATAAGACGATCGGGATGATCTGGGTCGGACTGATGACCGCGGTCACGGTCAGTTCAGGGTTCATACTCCGGCCTCCTGTCGAGGGCGGGACGTTTTTCGACCGGCTCTCCTTCATTCACATTTTCACAGTCGTCACGGCCTTCGGCATATTGGGCGGCATGAGACGAATCATCAAAGGCGGCGCGGATTTTAAGAACCATTGGAAGCCCTTTTTGGGCATCTATATCGGCGGCCTTGTGGTGGCAGGGGCCCTCGCCTTTTCGCCTGGACGGATCATGCATCAGGTGGTGTTTGGCGGTTAGCCGCCTTGTTCTTCAGCGACGTCCAGCGCATCACTAAGCCAAGAATTGTCTCAGGAGGCGATCATGGCGGAGAGTGAAGCGGGTTTGGCAGCGCGAGGTTTTGACTGGGCTGATCCCTTTTCTCTCGAAACACAGCTTACGGATGATGAGCGCGCTATTCGAGATGCCGCCCGCGCCTATTGCCAAGACAAGCTGATGCCGCGGGTGATCGCTGCGAACCGCGATGAGCAGTTCGACCGCGACATCCTCTATGAAATGGGTGCCCAGGGATTTCTTGGCGCGATGCTTGAGGAACGTCTCGGTGGTGCCGGTGCCTCTCATGTCGCCTATGGCCTGATCATTCGTGAAGTCGAGCGCGTGGACAGCGGCTACCGCTCGGCCATGTCCGTGCAGTCCAGCCTTGCGATGTATGCGATCGATGCCTTTGGCGACGAGGCGCAGAGATCGCGCTTTCTTCCCTCCATGGCCAAAGGTGAGACGATTGGCTGCTTTGGGTTATCTGAAGCAGACGGAGGATCCGACCCTGGCTCCATGCGCACCAAGGCTGAGCGCATCGATGGCGGCTTTCGTCTCAACGGCGCGAAGATGTGGATCACCAATTCACCGATTGCCGATCTTGCTGTGGTCTGGGCAAAATTGGCCGACGAAATCCGCGGCTTTATCGTGGAGCGCGGCACCGAAGGCTTTGAAACGCCGGCCATCAAGGGAAAGCTCTCTTTACGCGCATCGATCACCGGGGAAATTGCTTTGGGCGACGCCTTCGTGCCGGAAGAGAACCTGCTGCCGAACGTCCGCGGGCTGAGAGGTCCATTTTCTTGCCTCAACAGGGCGCGCTACGGCATCGCGTGGGGTTCCATGGGCGCGGCTGAGTTCTGTTGGCATGCGGCGCGATCCTACGCGCTCGACCGCATCGTCTTTGGCAAGCCCATCGCCGCCACTCAGCTGGTCCAGAAAAAGCTGGTCGATATGCAGACCGAGATTGCGCTAGGGCTGCAGGGTGCCCTCCAGCTCGGCCGGCAACTCGATGAAGGCCAGAAGGTCCCGGAGACCATCAGCCTCATGAAAAGAAACAATTGCGGCAAGGCACTCGATATCGCACGCGCGGCCCGAGACATCCACGGCGGCAATGGGATCAGCGAAGACTACCATGTCCTCCGCCACGCGATGAACCTTGAAACCGTGAACACCTATGAAGGCACCCACGACATCCACGCCCTCATTCTCGGGCGAGCCCAAACCGGCATCCAAGCCTTCAGTTGATCATTCGGTGTTGAGCGCGGCCAGAACCGCCGCTGTGAACGCAGGGCCGTCGAAACGCTCGCCGCTGTAGTCATACCCGCGGCGTACGATCACGACGTTCCGTTCAGGGACGATAATCACGAACTGGCCGCGATTGCCAAGCGCCGCATAGGTACCTTCCGGCACACCGGGATAGCCCTGATACAGCCAGAACTGCGCACCATAGCCGCGGCTAGGACGTTGATCCGCCCGAGGCGGCTGGGACGGAGCAGGCGTCGCGACATAGTCCGCCCACCCCTCAGGCAAAAGGCGCTCACCTTCCCACACACCGTCTTGCAGGTACAGCATGCCCAGCCGGGCAAGATCGCGCGCTGTCGTCCACACCTGGCTCGAAAGGATAAAGTTGCCCTGCCAATCCGTCTCCAGATGCGTGTTCAGCATGCCGATTTTATAAAGCACGCGTTCGAACGGATACCGCAGGTAGGCCTCGTCATCATCTATGGCCTGGCGCAGGGTGAGGAGCGCCAGCATGGTATCATTGTTGGCATAACGCCAAAGCTCACCCGGCCTAGCGGCCAAGAGATTTCCCGCCGCGTGATCAGTAACAAGACCACCGCCAAAATAGATCGCATCTGTCCGATTGCCTGCAGGCTCGCTGTCGAGGCCAGAGCCCATATGGAGGAGATTGGCCAGGGTGATCGCAGCGCGTGGATCACCTGGGGCTGACCACTGATCTATTTCCGTTGGTTGATCAACGGAAACGATGCCGTCCTGAACCGCGGCACCGATCACGGTCGCACCGATCGACTTCGCGACCGACCACGTCCGTTGGGACGTCGTCCTCTCAAAACCGTCGAAATACCGCTCGCCAACGATCTGGCCGTTCTTCACGACCACGATCGCCGTGGTGACTCCGCCAAACTCACCTCCAAAAGCGCCGTCAAAGGCCGCCGCTTCCAAGTCCCCTTGAAGGCTCTCGGGTGGCAAACGATCACCCATGGGCCAGAGGTCTTCACTGCCACGTTGGGGCAGATCGATGTCGATCTGAGGGAGAAGATCCGTATCACGGGTCCCTGGAGGAAGCGCTCCGCATCCCAAATGAGGTCGCCAAGCCGCAATCCGCGGCGGCATATCATTAACATAGGGTACACTGACGATTTTGTTTTCGCGATCAACCTGCGCATCAGGAAGCAGCGCCATCGCAGGACCATAATCCGGATAGATATTGCTGAGCTCCTGCGCGGCGATCTGCTCAAGGGTTTTTCCGCCATTGAAAAGCCCCGAACATGTGAACTGCGCTTTGTACCCAGCGGCTTGGCTCATGGCACGGAGGCTTGGCAGCTCTCCCACGGTTTGAGCAAAGGCAGCGCCCCATCCGAGGCCGAGAGCGGCGACAACCCCTCGGACAAAAACGCGTTCAATCAGCATCAGCTGCTTCCCTCCAGAGATCGTGACGAAGCCTCTCTCTTAGCGCGTTTTGCGGCCACTTCATCCCTCACCGGCGCCAGAACACGAGGGTCTCGCTATTTCTATTCCTTTCCGCTACGGGCGCCTATCGAATTGAGGCGCGCTGCAATGCTGGCGTCGCCGCGGGCTTTTCGCGAAGCCCCTCGCCATTGACCCCGTTTGGATCCGTTCATGACCACCACCGCCGAGGCTTCAGGCCTCCCGCCTGTTCTTTCCCGCGCGCTTGCCGCGAAGGGCTATGACACCCTGACCGAAGTGCAGGAGGCCATGCTGGCGCCTGATCTTGAGGGTCGTGACCTTCTTGTTTCCGCGCAAACAGGCTCCGGCAAAACGGTGGCGTTTGGTTTGGCCTTCGGCCCGGACCTTTTGGAAGATGGCGAGCACTTACCCGACACCAAAGCGCCGGTTGCTCTTGCCGTCGCGCCCACGCGGGAACTGGCGATCCAGGTCGCGAAGGAGCTGACCTGGCTCTACGCAGAGGCCGGAGTGCGGGTCGCGACCTGCGTCGGCGGGATGGACATGCGTGGTGAGCGTCAGGCGCTTGGCCGCGGTGCTCATATTGTTGTGGGCACGCCGGGCCGTTTGGTTGATCACATTCTGCGCAAAGCGCTCAAACTTTCGGATCTCCGCGCCGTGGTGCTCGATGAAGCAGACGAGATGCTGAAGCTCGGTTTCCGCGAAGAGCTTGAAGCCATCCTCGAAGCTTGCCCGGAGGAGCGCCGCACGCTGATGTTCTCAGCCACCGTCGGCGGCGGCATCGCCAAATTGGCGGCGGGCTATCAGAAAGACGCGCTTCGGGTATCGGCGAGCGGCCCTGCCCAGCAGCATGGGGACATCGCCTACCAAGCGATGATGATTGCGCAGCATGACACAGAGCGGGCGATCATCAACACACTGCGCTTTCACGAAGCCCAGAATGCGATTGTCTTCTGTTCAACCCGAGCCGCGGTGGCACGACTGACAAGCCGGCTCGCCAACCGCAATTTCTCCGTGGTCTCCCTTTCTGGCGAGCTCAGCCAGCAAGAAAGGACCAACGCGCTTCAGGCCATGCGCGATGGGCGCGCGCGGGTGTGTGTGGCCACCGACGTTGCTGCTCGGGGGATCGATCTTCCTGGCCTCGAACTGGTGATCCACGCTGACTTGCCGAAAAACCGTGAAGCGCTTCTCCACCGTTCAGGCCGGACGGGCCGCGCAGGGCGCAAAGGGACTAGTGTTTTGGTCGTTCCGCCGCGCGCGCGACGCCAGGTGGAACGCCTGCTTCGGGAAGCTAAGGTCGAAGCCGATTGGACTCCTCCTCCGAATGCCGATGATGTGCGTGCGAAGGATGACGAGCGGCTGCTCACTGATCCAGCCCTCACGGACGTCGGTGACATAACCGCCCTCGCCCAAACCATCGCTGAGACCTACTCGGCGGAGCATCTCGCCGCCGCGATTGTCCGCCTGCACCAGGCAGGACGATCAGCGCCGGAAGAGCTCTCCGAGATGCAAGATCCATCTACGCCTCGGGAACGCAAACCGCGGGTGGAGATCGAAAACGCTGTGTGGGCGACCTTATCCGTCGGCCGATCAAACAGAGCTGAACCGCGCTGGCTGCTGCCTATGCTTTGCAAAGCTGGATCCATGAAGAAAGCGGCGATTGGCGCGATCCGTATCCGCGAGAACGAAACCTATGTGCAGCTCGACCCCGAAGGTGCTTCCGACTTTGTAGAACGCATCATCACCGGCGTGACGCTGGAAGATGGGATTGAGGCTCGCCTTGCTGATGGCCCTCCGGGTCCTGAGGAGCGCCGTTCATCCGAAGAGCCGCAACGGCGCCCCACCAAACCGCACCCGAAAACCGGGACGCGTGATCGCAAAGGCCCTCGCCGCGATGGCCCCAGCCAGCAGGCGAGCGCCGAAAAGAGCCAAAAGCCTTGGAAGCCCGACGCAGACGAGGCACCGGTGAAACTCAAGCGGAAGCCGAAAAACAAGGGCAAGCCGCGGGCCAAGGGCCATGCGCCAAGCGATGGCCAGGGCGCAAGGAAGCGTCCGGGCATGTCCCAGGGCTTTAAAAAGAAAAGCAAACGAGTCGGCTAAACGTTACTCAGGACGCAGAACACCGAATTCATCGCGCCGCAACGGGCTCTTTTGGGTGGGAAGAGGCTTGCCTTTCATGGCCGCGATCGTCTCACCATGGGGCCACTCGGGCGGCGCGATCGCAATGTACCGTGCGTACCCGCCCGTTCCGCCGAGCGGCTTCGCGAAACCGACCATGATCAACGCACCGTGCTCGGGCACGAGATCCAAATTGGCGACACCCTCAGCCTGCGCATAATTGTTATGCATCAGCCAATACTCACCCTCAAGCGTCGGCGTCGTATCCGTATCGAGGGGTTCGTGGCCGTGGAATAGGATGCCGCGCTTCGTGTGCAGAAACTTGATCGCCTCGAGCCCGACGCCCGGAAAGGGTTTTTGGTTGAAACGCTCGGTCTCACGCCACCGTTTGTGCCAGTCCGATCGCACCATGACGACTGCGCCCTCAGGGATACGGCCATACGCCGCTTCCCATGCTTTGATATCGTCCACTTGCAGATGATAGCCTTCATCCTCCGCCACCTTTTTGGAGATGTCGATCACGACCAGCGGGTGGATGGCAAAGCTCGCCGGGATATCACTGATCGTCGCGCCGCGATCGTTCCAGTGCGCTGGCGGATCGAGCTGAGTCCCATATTGATCCGTGGGAAGCACATACTCCGTCGCGATAAAACCGTGCTCATCATAAGTGAACTCATCCCCGACGGCCGCATAGTTTCCCATATCTGTACGGGCTGTCGCTGGCTTGAATTCTGCCCGTCCAAATCCGCCCCAAACAGCTTGCTGCGGCTCAAACGCATGGGTGAGGTCGATATACTTGGCGCCCTCAAGATAGGTCGCATGCAATTCCCATAAGCACAAATCGCTTTGCGCGCTCGTGGTGGAGTCCTCGCTGACCTCACAGCCCATCAAGAGCGCACAGACACCAATCGTCCGCATCCAGTTCGCTATCATGGTACCGCACCTCTTCTCTCAAAAGTCTCGCACCAGAGCATAGACACTTCGAACCCGGGCCTTTTTGAGGCACAGTTTTCGGCCAATGTCACGGCTTCGCTGTGTGGGCCGAAGTGAAGCGAATTTTGAGGGGGACTGGAGCGGGTAGCCGGGATCGAACCGGCATCCTCAGCTTGGAAGGCTGCTGCACTACCATTGTGCTATACCCGCGCCGAGCGATGCGTCTAACCAAGCACGCGCGGATTGTCACCCGCGAACTGCTCTTCGGGGATAAGAGCATAATCGTGCCGCGGGCGCCCATCGATTCAGGCAATCAGAGCGTGTTTCCCTCGCGTGTTAGAGATTTCGGCCGCAAGACCAAGATTTTTTGCATTTTCCTGCCCGCGCCGCGTTGCAGCGCACGCTGGCTTATGATACCGGCAAGCTTAATGCGGAAGCGTGTTCCGCGGCAGGATCGAGTTCACCATGGCCAAGACCATGACCTTTGTTGAACCCCATGGCGTCTTCGCGGCGTCTGTCCTCCCTATTGTCCTCGTCCTTCTTATTATCGGCAGCCCCTAGGGAGCGGCATCGGACCAGGACATCCTGACCGACGCGAGGCTCCCCACCAGGGGAGCTTTTTTTTCATCTGGAGAACCAAGAACCATCATGACCCAAGACAAACGCAGCGACGCTATCACCAAGGGACCGGCCAGGGCCGCCGCCCGCGCGATGCTGCGCGCCACAGGCATGCAGGATGCGGACTTTGACCGTCCGCTCGTCGGCGTCATCAACACATATTCGTCGGTCACCCCGTGCAACATGCACCTGAAAGAACTGGCCGAACCGGTTTGCCAAGGCATTCGCGATGGCGGGGCTTGGCCAATGGAGTTCGGAGCACCGGTTGTCTCTGACGGCATCACGATGGGCCATGAGGGGATGCGCGCGAGCTTGATCAGCCGCGAGGTGATCACCGATTCGATCGAGCTCGCCGTGCGCGGCCATGCGCTTGATGCTGCGATCGTTCTTGTGGGTTGTGACAAAACGATCCCGGCTGCCGCGATGGCGCTGGCGCGTTGCAACGTGCCCGGCGTGGTTTTCTATGGCGGCACGATCGCTGCTGGCTGCCTCGGCGGCAAAGATCTCTCCATTCAAGATGCTTTTGAAGCCATCGGTGCGCATGCCTCAGGCACCATCGATGACGACGAATTGGGTGCCGTTGAGCGCGCTGCCTGCCCCGGCGCCGGTGCCTGCGGGGGCCAGTTCACCGCCAACACCATGGCGATGGCCCTCGCCTTTTTAGGCCTTGCCCCGATGGGCGCCGGTGATGTTCCGGCCACTGATGAGGCGAAAGATGCTGAAGCCTTGCGCTGCGGTCAGCTGGTGGCGCGCAATGCGTTGGGCTCTGGATCACGCGGCCTTGTGACCGAAACATCGCTTCGGAATGCGGCTATCTCGGTCGTGGCATCCGGCGGCAGCACAAACGCTGTTCTGCACTTGGCCGCCATCGCCGCCGAAGCACGCGTGCCGTTCTCGATCGACATTTTTGATGAGCTCAGCCGGTCCGTGCCGGTGATCGCTGACATGAAGCCCGGCGGCCGGTTCTTAGCTCAAGACCTCTACGCTGCAGGCGGTTGCCGCCTCTTCGGCCAGCGGCTGCGTGAGGCTGGCCTCATTGAAGACGCCATGACCGTAACGGGCAAGACGCTGTTCGAAGAGCTCGACGCGACTCAAGAAACAGCGGGGCAAGAGGTCGTCCGCACGGTGAGCGACCC
>CAWUIJ010000072.1:0-14155 GCA_963922235.1 uncultured Parvularcula sp.
AAGAGCTGATGACCGTCTTTGAACGGAACGGCATCCAGCGCATTGAACCCAAAGGCGAAAAGTTCGATCCGAACATCCATCAGGCGATTGCGCAGGTTCCGGGCAATGGTGAGCCCAAGGATCACGTCGTCGACGTGGCCGCACCAGGCTTTGTCATCGGCGATCGGGTGATCCGTGCGGCCATGGTGACCGTGTCGACTGGCGCGAATGCGGGTCCATCTTCGGAAGCCTAAAAGCATAACCGAGACAATCGTCTAAGACCATAAGTTGCATTTCTCCAAGCGCTTTGATTTGATGGTTAAAGTGTTTGGGGAGCCTTCTTGTGTTGTCTTTTGTTGCCGCAGCCTTTGTCAGCGCTGCGTCGTTTGATCCTGCCGTCGCCTTTGGCCGGATGCCGTACATGACCCGCGTGGAGGTATCGCCCAATGGGGAGCGCCTCGCCGCCATTTACAGCAATGACGGCCAAAACGGCCTTCTCATTTACGAGCTTGCCGACAATGGCATTGCCAACCGCCTGATCGGCGAAACTGAAAACCTCAAGATCCGACGCTTTTCTTGGAAGCGGGATGACCGCCTCGTGTTTTCCGTGGCAGTGCCATCCAATCGCTATGGTACGGCTACAGTCGAAACGCGCCTTCTTGCGGTCACGCCGGGCGAGCCGGATATCGATCCACTTTTCAAAAAGCCTCATAAGGGCGACATGCCGGTCCAACTTCAGGACCGGATCGTTTCCTACCTTCCGAACGATCCCAAGCACATCTTGGTGGAATACTCCTCGCCTTATTCGAACGACGTCTCGCTCTATAGCGTCAAGGTGGATCGCGCTGGCGGTCACAAGGTTGTTTCTGGTGCTCGCGCTGATAGCCGACACTTTATCACGGACATGCAAGGGAACGTACGTGCACGCATCGGTTTATCTGACGGCCGAAGGCGGCTTTTCCTTATGACCGCAGAGGGCAAGTTCAAAGACGTGTCGCACCGCGTCGCTGCTGGCGAACCTCGCTTTTCTATAGCTGGGTTTCCCAACAATCCGACCAAAGCCTTTGTTCTGTCGGACCACGAAACCTCGACGCTGGCGCTCTACGTTTACAACATCGATGACGATACTTTTGGAGAACAGTTGTTCAGCCACCCCACGTCTGATGTCACTGGCATCCACCAAAGACGATCAGATGGCGCCGCATATGGCGCATACTTCGCCGAGGATGAGTGGAATATCCATTACTTCGGCGAGAACATCATCCAAGACCTCAAGCAAAGTGTTGGTGGTGCTCTTGGTGCTGATGAAATTAGCTATAAAGGCATGAACCCCCAAGAAACGATGGCTGTGTTCTGGGCAGCCGATCGTGGGCGCCCAGGGCAGTACTATATCTACGACATCGAAGCGTCCCAGATTACGGCCTTACCAGCGCTTTATCCTGAGCTTGACGGCATCGCCTTGGGGCGCGTGATTTCGACGAGCTATAAAGCACGCGATGGCCTCTCAATCCCTGCATTCGTCACCCTTCCACCTGGGGTGAGAAGCCTGGAGCAAGCCAAAGACCTGCCGTTCATTGTGCACCCGCATGGCGGACCGAACGCCCGTGACTATGCGGGCTTCGACTGGATGACCCAGTATCTCGCGCATCTTGGTTACGGTGTGCTGCAAATGAACTTCCGAGGTTCAACCGGGTACGGAGCGGAATTCCAAAATGCTGGGAACCGTCAGTGGGGCCAAGCGATGCAGGACGATATCACCGACGGAACCCAGTGGCTGATCAAGAATGGCTATGCTGATGCGGATCGTGTTGGGATCATGGGTGCCTCTTATGGCGGCTATGCGGCGCTCATGGGCGCGGTGAAGACGCCCGATCTCTTCAACTGTGCCATCTCGATCAACGGCGTCTCGAGTCTGCCCCAAGTGATCGAAGACGAAAAAGACTATACCGACGGAAAATACCGTACACAGCACATTGGGCGTCTTTGGAGTGACCGGCGGATGCTCAGGGAGAACTCCCCGCGCTACCGCGCCGATGAAATCTCTGTCCCAGTCCTTCTGATTGCAGGCGAAGATGACCGCGTGGTGCCGGATAGCCACTCCACACGTATGCATACCGCGCTGAAGCGTGCAGACGTGCAATCGGAGTTGGTCATTCTCCCCGAAGGCAGCCACAGCCTGAATGTGGGAGACAACCGCATCACAGCGCTCCGGACGATTGGCAACTTCCTAGGTCAGTGCCAACGCTCTTAGTCCAACGCGTCGTAGATCATCTGCTCAACGACGGTTTCATCATCGAGGTCGCCTGAGGGGATCACTTGGGTGAGGTAGACGACGCTCAAGTCGTTGACTGGGTCGATCCAGTAGACGGAGTGATAGGCGCCGCCCCATCCCAGTGAGCCTGAGGGCCGACCACCCGGGCGGCCTCTGCTCACTTCATGGCCAAGCCCGAAAGAAAATGTGCCGCCGGAATACCATGGCGGCGCAGGGCTCGAGACCACCGGCTCCGCCATCAGGGCCACCGTGTCCGCCGAAAGCAGCCGCTGCCCATCGAGCTCACCGCCGCTGCGCAGCATATCGAGGAGGCGCAGATAATCTGTTGCCGTGGACGTGAGGCCCGCGCCGCCAGACTGCACCTTTTTCGGGCCAACGACATAGTGTCCTTGCCCCACCATGCCGCCAGGATCCGGGGCGCGCACCAGCCTTTCATCCGTGAACGAATAGACGACTGCTAAATCACGGGCGCCCTCGGGCTCGAGGAAGAATTCGGTGCTGTCCATCCCCAGGGGCGCGAAGATCCGGTCATCAAGGAACTGATAAAGCGTCTGACCGGTCACCTCGGTGATCAGTGCACCCAGGATGTCTGTGTTGTAGCCATAGGTCCAACCGTCCCCGGGCTGATGTGCCAAGGGCATGCCGGCCATGGCGCGGACCGCTTCGCGCATGGGTCGTTCAGTATCGGCAAAATACCAGGCGTTCAGGCCCAAGGGCTGCCAGTCCGGCGTGAAGCCATAGCCGATGCCCGAGCTATGCGAGAGAAGGTCACGGACCACGATGGGCCGCTCAAGATCCACAAGCCCTTCATCGGCCCTGACCTTCACATCCTGCCACTCAGGAAACACCGACGCGAGCGGCGTATCCAATGTGAGGACCCCCTCCTCAACCAACATCATGACGCCGACCGACACGACAAGCTTGGTCTGCGAAGCAATGCGGAACCGGTCAGTCAGCTCCATCGGATCCTGCGCCTCCCGGTCGCGATAACCAAAGGCATGGGCAAGGAGGGTCTCATCCCCCTGGCGCACGAGAACCACACCGCCGGGGAGGTCGCCCTCCTCGACATACCGCGTGAGCCTGTCTTCGAGGGCAGAAAAATCGGGCGCTTGCTCAGCAGCGCAGCCTCCCAGGAGAAGGACAAAAACGAAGGCAATCAAACGGTTCACTGGGTTCTCCGATCAGAGATGACGCACGGGCTGGAGAGAATGTCTCCTGCGCGCATGAGGACTGTTGAACCTTTCGACTCGATTCACCAAATGCCCCACTGACGCTCAGGATCACATCCTGCGCGGGCCCCTTCTAACGAACCTGGAAAACATAGGGGCTGCACCGCTCGGGGGCCTAAGCCTAGGACCCGGCAATCGCAGTCCGCTGAATGGAGAATAGACACTATGGCCAAAGTCATTGGCATCGACCTCGGTACCACCAACTCGTGTGTTGCCGTCATGGAAGGCTCGGAAAGCAAGGTCATCGAGAACGCTGAAGGCCTTCGCACGACACCTTCTGTTGTGGCCTTCAATGACGAGGGCGAGCGCCTGATCGGCCAACCCGCTGTCCGCCAAGCCGTCACCAACCCAGAAAACACCTTCTTCGCGATCAAGCGCCTCATCGGCCGCAATTTCGAAGACCCGACCGTCAAAAAAGACCAAGGCATGGTCCCCTACGCGATCGTCAAAGGCGACAATGGCGATGCTTGGGTCGAAGCCAAAGGCGAGAAATACGCGCCGTCACAGATCTCCGCTTTCGTTCTTCAGAAGATGAAAGAGACCGCTGAGCGCTATCTCGGTGAAGAGGTGACCCAGGCGGTCATCACGGTCCCTGCTTACTTTAACGACGCCCAGCGCCAGGCGACCAAAGACGCCGGCAAGATCGCAGGCCTCGAAGTTCTCCGCATCATCAACGAGCCAACGGCAGCTGCCCTCGCCTATGGCCTCGACAAAAATGAAGGCAAAACGATCGCTGTCTACGACCTCGGCGGCGGTACGTTCGACGTCTCGATCCTCGAGATCGGCGACGGCGTCTTCGAAGTGAAGTCGACCAACGGCGACACTTTCCTCGGCGGTGAAGACTTTGACCTTCGCATCGTTGATTACCTTGCTGACGAGTTCAAAAAGGACAACGGCATGGATCTGCGCCAGGACAAACTGGCTCTGCAGCGCCTGAAAGAAGAAGCTGAGAAAGCGAAGAAAGAGCTCTCATCGGCTGCGCAATACGAAGTGAACCTGCCCTACATCACCGCCGATGCGACGGGTCCTAAGCACCTCAACGTCAAGCTGAGCCGTGCGAAGTTTGAGAGCCTCGTCGAAGATCTCGTCAAGCGCACCATCGATCCGATGAAAGCGGCGATCAAAGACGCCGGTCTCGCACCAAGCGACATCGCTGAAGTCGTCCTCGTCGGCGGTATGACCCGCATGCCGAAGATCCAGGAGACCGTGAAGAACTTCTTCGGCAAGGATCCGCACCAAGGTGTGAACCCTGACGAAGTGGTGGCGCGCGGCGCGGCGATCCAGGCCGGTGTTCTCCAGGGTGACGTGAAAGACGTCCTCCTCCTCGACGTGACCCCGCTGTCGCTTGGTATCGAAACCCTTGGCGGTGTGTTCACACGCCTGATCGACCGGAACACAACGATCCCGACGAAAAAGGGTCAGGTCTTCTCGACTGCTGAAGACAACCAGTCAGCTGTGACCATCCGCGTTGCCCAGGGTGAGCGCGAGATGGCCGCGGACAACAAAAATCTCGGCCAGTTCGACCTCGTGGGCATCCCGCCAGCACCGCGCGGTGTTCCGCAGATCGAGGTGACCTTCGACATCGACGCCAACGGCATCGTCAACGTGTCAGCCAAAGACAAAGCGACGGGCAAAGAGCAATCAATCCGCATCCAAGCGAGCGGCGGTCTTTCCGATGCTGACATCGAGCAAATGGTGAAAGACGCGGAAGCCAACGCTGACGCCGACAAAGCGCGCCGTGAAACGGTCGAGGCCCGCAACCAGGCCGAAAGCCTCGCGCACTCGACCGAGAGCTCCCTCAAAGAGCACGGCGACAAGATCGGTGATGCTGACAAGAAAGCGATTGAAGACGCAATCGCTGACGTCCGTACGATTTTGGCCGATGAAGACGCCGGCGCCGAACCGATCAACGAAAAGGTCCAGGCCCTCGCGACCGCTTCGATGAAACTCGGCGAAGCGATCTATGGTCAGGGCAATGACGATGCCGAAGCTGCAGCCGCTGCTGCTGATGCGGCCCAGGACGCAGCGCAAGACGCTGAAATCGTCGACGCCGACTACGAAGAAGTCGACGACAAGAAGTAAACTGACGATCGGCCGCCTTTCGCTCTGAAAGGCGGCCCCTTCGTTGGTTCACGTGAGGGGAGGAAGCTTCATGGCCACGACGTCGTCCCTCTCTGAAGTCGCGCGTGCCTATGTCACCTTTGTCCGGCAAGGTGAGCACCAGGAATGTCTGGATACACTCTACAGCGCGGACGCCGAGTCGGTTGAGCCGTCGGTCATCGAGGACATTTGCGAGAGCCTTGTCACGCAAGGTATCCCGGCGATCAAAGAGAAAAGTGAGCGCTTTTTCTCCTATTTCGACATCGAAGAGATCAACGTCAGCGAGCCCTTTCTGCATGGCGACAATGCCTTCGCGGTGACGCTGACCTACAGCGTGCGCCATCGCGGCTCCGGCGAAGCCTTCGACTCCCTTGAGATCGCGGTCTTGACCGTCGAGGCCGGGAGGATCACACGTGAAGTTTTTTATCAACAGCCCTAAGGGCCCAGCGCGGAGCTGCTTCATGCGCCCGCGACGACAGACAACAAGGCCCGTTTGATGGCGCAAGACTATTACGACCTTCTCGGCGTGGAACGCAGCGCGGATGCGGCGGCTATCAAGTCGGCCTTCCGCAAGCTCGCCATGAAGTACCACCCCGACCGCAATCCTGGGGATGAGGAAGCCGAGAAGAAGTTCAAGGAAATCGGCGAGGCCTACGAAGTCCTGTCCGACGAACAGAAGAAAGCCGCTTACGACCGGTTCGGTCATGCTGCCTTCCAGAATGGCGGAATGGGCAATGGTGCGGGCGGCATGGGCGGCGGCTTCAGCTCTGCTGGCGCTTTCTCCGATATCTTCGAAGACATCTTCGGCGACTTCATGGGCGGAGGCGGTGGCCAAGCCCGTGGGCGCGGCAGGAACTCTGCCCAGCGCGGCGCCGACTTGAAATACGATCTCGAGATCACGCTCCGCGAGGCCTTTGAAGGCGCGCAAAAGGAAGTGACGATCCCGTCGTCCGAAGCCTGCACGGCTTGCGAAGGCTCCGGCGCCAAACCGGGAACCCAACCCACCACCTGCACCACATGCGGAGGCGTCGGCCGGGTGCGCGCGCAGCAGGGCTTCTTCACCGTCGAGCGCACCTGCCCGACCTGTCATGGACAGGGTCAGATCATCGCTGAGCCTTGCGAAGTCTGCAACGGCCAAGGACGCGTGCGGAAGAACCGGACGCTCCAAGTGGATATCCCCCAGGGTGTTGAGGATGGAACCCGGATCCGGCTCACAGGCGAGGGCGAAGCTGGCCTTCGCGGTGGACCCTTTGGCGACCTCTATCTCTTTGTCAGCGTTTCCGACCACGAACTTTTTGAACGCGACGGCCCGGATCTTTATTGCGACGCGCACGTCCCTATGGTGACCGCAGCGCTGGGTGGTGAGATCGAGATCCCTACGATCGAAGGCGGCCGGGTCAAAGTGAAGATCCCTGAGGGCAGCCAGAGCGGTACCAAATTCCGCTTGCGCGGCTCAGGCATGTCCCAGCTCCGGCGCAAGACACGCGGCGATATGTTCGTCGATCTGAACGTCGAAACACCGACCAATCTCTCTGCCCGTCAGCGCGAGCTCTTGAAAGAGTTCTGTGACGAAGGCGCCGGCGAGGATTGTCCGAAGTCGAACGACTTTCTTGGAAAAGCCAAGACGTTCTGGGACCGGGTGAAGAACGCAGGAACAGCATCGTGACGATCGGCCTCCTCGGCGCGGAAGGCCGCATGGGGGCGGCCATTCAGGCGATTCACGAGATGGTCAGTCTTGAGAGCATCAAGGATGCGCCCGGTGGCCTGAGCGCCATCATCGATTTCTCCTCCCCTGAAGGCACCAAAGACGCCGCCATCTGGTGCGGTGACAATGGCGTCCCCCTCGTGACCGGAACAACGGGTCTTGAAGCGGGCGAGCAATCGGCTGTCCGTGAGGCCTCAACGCGCGTTGCCATTGTTCAGTCGGGGAACATGTCCCTGGGCATCACGCTTCTGAAAAAACTGGTGAGGGAAGCCTCCCGCGCGCTGCCCGGCTTTGACATCGAAATTCTCGAGACACACCACAAGCACAAAAAAGATAGCCCCTCAGGAACGGCCCTTCTTTTGGGTGAAGTCGCTGCTCATGCACGCGGCACTGCTCTTTCAGAAGCAGCGCGGTTCACCCGCCATGGCCGCGAAGATGCTCGGCGAGCGGATGAAATTGGCTTCGCTGTGCGCCGCGGCGGCGGAGTGTTCGGTGAGCACGATGTCTCCTTCATGAGCGAGGGCGAGACAGTCAGCCTCAGCCACCAGGCGTTAAGCCGAGAGGCCTTCGCACGCGGCGCTGTGACGGCTGCGAAATGGGTGATTGGCAAGCCCGCCGGGCTTTATGGTATGGACGACGTGCTCGACCTACCTTCGGCGTAAAGCGCTCAGCACAAGGTCTGCCCAGCCTGCGATCATGAACAGCCCGCCAATGGGTGTGACCGCTCCCAAAACCCTCGGTGCACCGAGGGCCATGGCATAGAGCGTCCCCGCAAAGATCGCGCTGCCAATCACCATGAGCCATCCTGCTCGCGGTTTGATCTGCGTCTGGAGCGACAAGGCAAGCGCAGCCACAGCATGGCAAAGGAGATAGAACGTCGCCGTCTCCCACCACCCTTCGGCTTCCGCTGGCAGCACACCTTCGAGACCGTGGGCACCAAACGCGCCGAAGGCCACGGCCAAACCTCCCCATAAACCTGCGATTGCAGTCAGTCGCATGAGCATCTCCCGGTGACGTGGGCGCAAAGCATCCCTAAATGCAGAATCTGAGTTTGAGCCTGGACGTTTGAGATGAGCAACAATAGCGGTTTTTTGGCGGTGGGAACCCTCGCCATCGTGCTCGTCTTTTTTGGATTGAGAAGCTTTGATTCCGAAGGGCGGTTCAATCCCCTACGCGAGCCCGAGCGCCCTCGGCTTGAGGTCAACAGCTCTGGTACCGGTAACCGGATTATCGTGAGCGCACGGAGTGACGGGCATTTCCTCCTCGACACACGGATCAATGGCCGGAGGACGCCGATGCTTGTCGATACCGGCGCCAGCATTGTCACCTTGCGGGAGAGCGATGCTCGAAAAGCTGGGATCAGGCCTGAAGCCAGGGACTATCGGATCCCTTTCTCAACCGCGAATGGCCAGGTTCTCGGTGCCGCGGGCATTCTGCCAGAGCTTGTGGTGTCAGGCGTGACGCTGCCTGAATTGCGCGTCGTTATTCTGCCTGATGACAAACTCGATATGAGCCTCTTTGGCGTCAATGGCCTCAACCGGTTCGAGCGCCGCGAAACCAGCCGCGACGAACTCATTCTCTATACGAATTGATGCGAGGTCATTAGCGCATCATGCGCGTGACAATCTCCGCTGTATAATCCACCAGCGGGATCACCCGACCATAATTGAGCCGGGTCGGCCCCACAACGCCGAGGACACCGACAATGTTGTGGTCTCGGTCCCTGTATGGCGCAGCGACCACAGAACTCCCCGAAAGAGAAAAAAGCCGATTTTCGGCGCCGATAAAGATCCGCACGCCCTCTCCGTCCCGAGCCGCCTCGAGAAGATCGATGAGACCCTCCTGGCGCTCCAGCTCATCAAAGAGCTGCTGCACGCGTTCGAGGTCATCCTGGGCGCCTGCAAGAAGATTGGACTGCCCACGGACGATAAGCTGCTTCCCGGCGGGACTTGCTGAGAGCTCAGCAATCCCGCGTCGCGCAAGCTCCGCTGTCAGATCATCAAGCTGGGTGCGCCGCGCCTCGATCTCTTCGAGGACGATCCGCTTCGCTTCCTGAAGGGTCCGTCCCGCAAGTTGGGCATTGAGATAGTTCGATGCCTCAATCAGCGCTGTCGCAGGCAAACCCTTCGGCAGGCCAATGACGCGGTTTTCGATATCCCCGCCCTCATCAACGATCACGGCGAGCGCCGTCGCCTCGTCGAGCCGTACAAACTCAAGATGCTTCAGTGGGCGGTCGGTTTTCGACGCAACCACAAGGCTGGCCATTTGGGTGAGGCCGGAGAGCATCCCTGCCGCATGGTCGAGCATGCCTTGCGTGTCACCGGAGCCCGCCTCTTTCTCGAGCGCCGCGCGTTCTTCCGCCGTCGGCTCTCCCACCTCGAGCATGCCGTCGACAAAAAGCCGGAGGCCCCGTTCCGTCGGCAAACGCCCTGCCGAGCTATGCGGCGCGCCAAGGAGCCCTAGCTCCGTCAGGTCAGCCATCACATTGCGAATGGTGGCGGGCGACACCCGAAGATCCCCGCGGCGCGAAAGCGTCCGGCTGCCCACGGGCTCACCACTCTCAAGATAGGCTTCCACCAACTCCTTGAAGATGGACCGAGACCGGGCGTCGATGTCAGATAGCGTGCTCACCAGACATATTTAGCTGCGCTTGCCCCCACCCAAAAGGGCCAACTCGCCTCTCCGCTCGGTAATCACTGAGATCCTCGACGTGGGGGGCAGTCGGCGTTAGAGGCGTGGCTTTGATAGGAAAGCTCACGCCCATGCGCCCGTCCGGCCGGACTTTTAACGAACTTCGCCCCGTCTCAATCGAAACGGGCGTCTCACGCCACGCTGAGGGCTCGTGCCTGATCAAATGCGGGCACACCCATGTGCTCTGCACGGCGAGCTGGGAAGAGAATGTTCCGCCATGGATGCGCGGCCAGGGCACAGGCTGGGTCACGGCTGAATACTCGATGTTGCCGCGCGCGACACACACCCGTGGCCGCCGAGAGACCAAGAATGGCCCGTCAGGCCGCACGCAAGAGATCCAGCGCCTGATCGGTCGGTCTTTGCGCGCTGTCGTGGACTTCAAAACCCTGGGCGAGCGCCAGATCACCGTCGATTGCGACGTCATCCAAGCCGATGGCGGCACCCGCTGCGCGTCGATCACTGGCGGCTTTGTGGCCCTGCGCGAGGCTGTCCGTTGGGCCCTCGAAGACGGTGTGATCACAAAAGACCCGCTGAAAGGCTCGGTCGCCGCGATTTCCTGCGGCCTTTATGGCGGCGGGCCGGTGCTTGATCTCGATTACGACGAAGACTCCAATGCCCAGGCCGATGCCAATTTCGTGATCACGGGCGATGGCGGCGTCGTGGAGGTCCAAGCGACGGCTGAAGGTGACCCATTTTCGGACGAACAGTTTCAGGCTCTCTTCACCCTCGCCAAGCAAGGCTGTGCCGACCTGACCGCGAAACAGAACGAGGTGTGATGTGGCAGACGGAAATGTCACGCTGACAACGCCCATGCTGGGCCCTGATGCGAAGCCGCTCCATCCGGAAACGAGTGACGCGGACGCACGCATTCTTGAGTGGCAGACGTCGAGCCCCTATTACGTCCCGCCAACCGACGAGGATAAGCACAAGCACATCGTCGACATTCTGATCCGAGAGCGGGCGACCAATCTGTCGAAATCCAAGCTCTGGCCGCTCTACCGGGCGACGCTGAACGAGCTTCTGGACTATCGACGGGCTGTGAAGATGGTGAACACGGCAGGACGCTGGAACGCAGCTCAAGCCTTCGCTTACGCGTCCGATATGCTGAAGATGAAGCTCAAAGTCGAAGGTCTTGAGCATATCCCCAAAGCGGGGCCCTTCATCATTGCGCTCAACCACCCCACCGGGATCGCGGACGGTTTGGCCGTGCACGATGCATTGGCTGGCCTGCGGGATGACGTCATCGTCTTCGTCAATGCTGACGCGATCCGGCTCAACCCTCTGATCACGGACAAACTGATCCCTGTCGAATGGCGCGATGAGAAGAAGTCGCGCGCCAAAAGCCGGGAAACGCTGAAAGCTACGAACAAAGCCTTCGCCGAAGAGCGCGCCATTGTGCTCTTCCCGTCAGGGCGCCTGGCTTACATCAACCCAGAAAAGCAGATGATTGAGCGGCCATGGATGTCCACCGTCGCCAGCCTGCCGAAGCGCTACAAGTGCCCGATCATTCCAGCGAACCTGATCTCGCGGAACTCTTGGCTCTATTACTGGTTCAACAACGTCAATGAAGAGCTCCGGGACATGACCCTGTTCCACGAGCTTCTGAACAAGAAGAACCAGGTCTTCGACATCAAGATCGAACGTCCGATCACGGCGGATCAATTGCTCGAGGACAATGACGAGGCGGCCGAAGAGCTCCGCCTCTATGTCACCGAAGGCATTCGCCAAGGCCTGAGCCTCGATGAATGGCGAGCGACGCGGAACGCCTGACCCTCTCTGTTCGCTCAGCGCCCGCGTGAAAAGCAGTCCGATATGCCTTGGCTGCTTTCAGCTGGGGCGTCCTCCGATTAAGCCAACCTGTCGGAGGAGCCTATGTTGAAATCGACGTTGTACGCACTGGCTATTGGTTTGAGTCTGGGGGCCGCCAGCGCACAGCAGCCAATGATCGATGTGCACGTTCATGCCTCGCTGCCGACGGATAATGGTCCGATCCCTGCCTATGCGTGTGTTCCTGTGGTCCCCAGCATGCCCGCGCCCACGGGGGTTCAGGATTGGCCGATGCAGATGGGCATGACCATGGCCAACCCTCCCTGTGACGACCCTCTTGGCGTGCCCGAAACTCCAGAAGCGCTGATGCAGGCCACCATTGATGAACTCATAAAGAACAATGCTGTGGGCATCTTAAGCGGGCCACCCGACCGCGTGAACACATGGAAGGAGGCGGCGCCCGACCGGTTTATCAAGAGCCTTCAGCTCAATGTGCGGCGTGATCCGTACTCACCAGAAGAAGCGCGGGCGTTCTTTGCCGATGGCGGCTTCTTGGTGCTCGGCGAGGTTTCCAACCAATATGTTGGTGTCGCGCCTAACCACCCCGACATGATGCCCTATTGGGCGATGGCTGAAGAGATGGGTGTGCCGGTCCAGATCCATATGGGCAGTGGCCCACCGGGAACGGCGGCCTTTTTCAAGGAATACCGAGTCTCACACGGCGACCCGCTGCTGCTTGAGCCTGTCCTCGCCGCACACCCCAACCTCAAAATCTCCATCATGCACATGGCAGAGGGGTTCAATGATGAGCTCATCATGATGCTGTGGACCTACCCGCAAATCTATGTCGATATCGGCGGCATCATGTGGGGCAAGGGTACGGAGTATTTCTATAGCCAGCTCAACGCTATTGTCGATGCGGGTTACGCCAATCGCCTGATGTTTGGTGCCGATGCGATGACCTGGCCGGGCCTGATCTCTGAATCGGTGCGGATCATCGAGGAGGCCGATTTCCTCACCGACGAGCAGAAAGCGGACATTTTCTTCAACAACGCCGTCCGCTTTTTTGAACTCGATGAGGAGGACATGCGCCAGCGTGCCCTCGGTGAGTAAGTCAGTGGATGAAACCAAGCTCTTCGATCGAGCCTTGAGACGTTATCGATGAGCATCAAACTTGCATGTCGACTGCACTGAACAGCTCCTGCACCAAACGACGCTCTTCTTGGGTTAACTCAGGCCGCCAGACATCAAAGATCAGGACCACACGGTCCTCCTGGCTATCATTTTTGGCTTCGTGTTCGATGCTGTCATCAAAAGCCAATATTTCGCCACGCTGATGGAATCTCTTTTCACTCCCCACACGGATCCAGGCACCCGTCGGCACTTTCAGCGGCAGATGGCAGATGTAACGACAATTCGTCTGGCCATGGTGAGGAGGTATATGCATGCCTGGTTTTAGTCGCGAGAAAAGTATATTTGGTCCCCTTCCCGCAAGCTTTGGCAGATCAAGTGTCTCCAACAATGCCATCGTTTGCGGGCACCGTTCGATATTCTCTTTGACGGGCACGCCTTGTTGGTAAAGATGGAAAGCCCCCCAACCATCATCACCTTGAAGATGACTCTTGCGAAGCACCGGTGCATCAGGGTTGTCACCAATGTAAGGCTCATACTGCAACTGGCTTGCAACAAGGCCATCGAGCTCCTTTTCAACGACATCAGTTTGACCCTCTAAACTCTCGGTCCAGGGAAAATCATAGGTAGGAGAAAACTCGACAACGGGTAGCGACGGAAAGAAAAAAACCGATGGCGCAGGGTGAAACATCTGCTTACGACCGAGCATCACATCGACAGCATGAGCTACCCGATGGTGACCGGGATCATCTGGCTTCAGCCCAGCCGTCTTGAGATGATCGCACAACTGGTCTTGAAAGAGCTGAGATGCATTCTGAAGGAATCTCTGACCTGCTTCGAGGCCCGACCTGGTAAATGGCTGATCTTGGAACTGTGTCTGCGCCAACGACAAAGAAGCCTGAAAAAAACTCGCCGCGGACTTAAGCCGTCTCGCTTCCAACAGCGCCTGGGCTTTGACAAGGTTGGCAGCCAGCTCCCTGGGATTTTTTGACAGTCGCTCCTCGACAGCTGAGAGAACGGCAGTGTGATCTCCTTGACCTAAATGTGCTTCGGCCCAGCGATAGAAGTCTTCGGCATTTGCCATGGTGAAATCAGTCATCCCCTTAATGAACCTCTTATCGGACGGGTTGCAAGCCGAGCCTGCCTCGAACGTTCGAGGGTAGCCCCCGGCCGTATCGACAACATGCAAGCGTGCCCTCGGTCAGCAAGCGGCGACGTTAGTCCGGACGTCCGTCCCAAGCCTCAAGAACAGCCTTGGCAACCATCGGTCCCAGCTGCTGG
>CAWUIJ010000073.1:0-14087 GCA_963922235.1 uncultured Parvularcula sp.
CCGCCTGCAGCGCGCACTGGATACCGTGGCTTCGGCGGGAGGCGGCGCTGATCTGATAGGTAATGCGAGGGTCGTCAGTCCCTGACTTGCGCGCGGCCTCGACAACCTCTTGGTCGAAACCAAAACCGCCGTAAATCTCAACGATCTGCTCGATCACATTGGCTGGTTCATGGGAGGTAGGTGAAGAAGCAGCTGCCACTGAGGTACCCGCGGCCGCTGTTGCGCCCAACAGGGTGGAGCCGGCCACGAATGTCCGGCGAGAGACCTGATTGTCTTTGTTGTGATTGTTCATTGTCGCTTCTCCAGACCTGCATCACCGCGGTTTAGGTCGTGAAGGAGACGCTTCGATGAATTTGAGGAGGCAGAGGGGCGACAAACTCCCTATTGGTTCAGTGGTTGCAGCTTGCCTCTAGTGGTGATGCGATGATCCGTGGGGATGAGAATGCGGATGGAGGTCATCGAATGGCGCGACATCGATGAAGATCGGGTTGGAATAGAACCAGAGATCCTCCCAAGGGTTCTCCCCTTGTGGATCGGCAGCGGGTTCCAGCTGATCAGTGTTGGTTCCCCGTATACGGATATACATGTCGTCTCGAACGTCTTCGAGCAAGACGGACATGACCAAAGCTTGCCCCTCTTCTTGCCAGTCGTCGTGTGTGAGCCGATGGGAGACGTTCGCGGTCGTGTTCTCGCTGGTATTGGCATCAGTAATAGGGCCTTGGATCTGTCCTGTAATCACATCGACCCGAGCCACGCGCGGCTCGTCTCCATTGGCATTGGGCGTATCGGAATGACGGACACGAATGTTAAGTGTCACATCAGCACCACCATCAGCAGTGAGTGTGTCGCCAATCATCGCTGACATACCGTCTTGTGTGTTTGCGGAGAAGCTTAACTCGGCAATTAGATCGCCAAGGGTGACAAAAACATGACCTGCACGGATGGCTTCGATAAGGCTTTCGTGGTTCTTTTCTGCAAAGACATAGGTTTTGGAGTATTCGCCAGGCCAGAAATCCGAGCCGCCTTCGCTCCAATGGACGTGAGAGTCCGAATTTGCGGTGATCCACCAACGGCGGCCCTCGCCAAGCATGGAGTCCCAGAAACCGCCGACAATGGCCGTCATCTGATCAAATCCGCCATAAGTCGGGTGCTGGCGATAGCTCCCCCGGGTTCCGGTCGGCGAAATGCCGAAGGGTTTGATAGCATTGGCCTGGTGCCCTGGCGCGCCGGCCATGCCCACAGCGACGTGGGGCGCCGTGTCGTTCCACGTCCGAAGCTCTCGCGGTTCGACTTTCCCGAAGTCGTTCAGTCCAGGCGCGGTGCGGGAAGGGTGATTGACGATAAAGAGGGGCGATGGTGAGAAATCGCGGGCGACAATCAACGCATCGACCACGGTGCGCTCTTCTGTGCGCTGTTCTGATTTCGGCCAAGGCTCGCGTGCCGCGAACCGCGACTCCAATTCAAAGAGCACATCTTCTTCATCATGGGTATGCGGAATGAGGAGGGTTGTATGTTCAGCCGCGGGCGTATCGAATTCCATGCCCCAGAACTGCATCAATTCGGGAAAGGCTGCTCGTGAAAGCACGAGCTCGGGATAGGCTTGCTCGCGATTGACTTGGCTGTGGTTTGGGCCGCCGTGATCGGTGATAACGATCCAGTCGAGACCAAACTTGATGGCTTCTTCTGCGTTGCGTTGGATCGAGTATTTGGCACCGCCGCCTCGGATCGGTGTCGGCGGGTTGGTCTCTTCGTCCCAGCCCATGCTCCACTCCGTATGGATATGATGGTCGCCAGCCAGCCATTCCCTATCATCGCTTGGAGACTGAGTATGCGGAGCAGTGGTTTCGCTTCCGCACGATGCAAGAAACGCAGTCGCAAAAGCGACGAGAGACAACCGAGCCATATCAAGACTTACCTATTGAACACAGACCCGCCTCGGTTGAGCTGGTGTTTGGGTGTTGCGCTATCTCAGAACCGTGAAAGCCTCAGTTGCGCGCAGTCAGAGCAGTGTCCTTGGTTTGGAGCCAAGATTGTCCTGCGAAGAGCGATCTCCTTGATCCGTCTTCCCGATGAATTGGGCGGTTTGTCTAGTGGCTCTTACCGTCAGTAGACTTACGGTTGGTTCGAGGCTGCGCACTGAGCCGTCACGAAAGTGACGTCTTTCTTGCTTAAACTGATGATTTATGGCGCCGAGTTCCTCTGACATATCTGTGACGCTCGCGCCTCGATGGGCGAGGGCCGGTTCGTTCCAGGAATGGTTGAGGCGGCTTGCTCAGTCGTCTTGGGCATTTGTGGCCTTCGCAGGACTGGTGTCCTTCAGCACGTACTTCTCCATGTATGCCTTCCGTAAGCCGTTCACTGCGGCAACCTATGCGGATGTCAGTGATTGGACGTTTGGCTTGGATTACAAAGTCTGTCTGGTGATCATTCAGGTCTTTGGTTATGCATTGTCGAAGACGATCGGGATCAAGTTCGTTTCCGAGGCGCCAAAGCAAAAACGCGCACAATATATCACGGTACTGATCACCTTGTCTTGGGTGGCGCTCGTCGGATTTGCGATCATTCCTCGGCCCTTCAACATATTTGCGCTCTTTTTCAATGGATTGGCCTTGGGTATGATCTGGGGTTTGGTGTTCAGTTTTTTAGAAGGGCGACGGACGTCAGAGCTTCTCGGTGCGATTCTGTGTTCGAGTTTCATTGTGTCGTCCGGCGTGGTGAAGGCCATAGGGGCGAGCCTTATTCTGCATGCTTCTGTCCCAGACCACTGGATGCCAGCTGCGACTGGTGTTTTGTTTTTTCCCTTGCTGCTTGTCTCCGTGTGGGGGCTGACGAAATTACCGAGCCCGGATGGTGATGATCACCAACGCCGAACACAGCGCCTACCGATGGATCGAAAGGCGAGGCAGGAGTTCATGGCAACCTATGGTGTGGGTGTTGTGCTTCTTTGTGCAGGCTTTGTCTTGTTCACAGCGTTTCGCGACTTTCGGGACAATTTCGCAGCAGAGATCTGGCAGGCGCTTGGCTACGGCGACGTGGCCGCAGCCTTTGCGATCAGCGAGGCGCCGGTGGCGATCATCGTGCTTGCCGCTTTGGCGATGCTTTTTGCGATCAAAGACAATTGGCGCGCAGTCGGAGCGTTGCATGTCGCAATCGCCTTAGGCGCATTATCCATCGGGGCTTTCACCTTTGCGTTTGAGCAGGGCATGATCGGGCCAGTTACCTGGATGATCGCCACCGGTACCGGACTGTACGTCGCTTACGTTCCTTTCAGCGCTATGCTTTTCGACCGTCTGATGGCGGCAGCCCAGTTCACCGGCACAGCTGTCTTTTTGATCTATGTTGCTGATGCATCGGGTTATTTGGGAAGCGTGTCCCTCTTGGTGGTCAAAGAAGTCTTTGCGCCTGCTTTACCTTGGCTTTCGTTTTTTAAAGCAGGAGCTTACGCGACATCCGTGGTCGGCTTTGTTTTGACACTCCTGTCCTTGGCCTATTTTTGGCAACGCCGAGACCGGAATTAGCCCGTACGTTCCGTGCTCGACTGACATCTGATTGTCGTGTTGAGGCGCTATAAAACGCCCATTCGCCAGGGGTGGGTGACTGTCATGCGGCTTTTCTTGTCTTTGATCTCTTTGGGTTGGATCGCTTTTTGTGCTGGCGCCTGGGCGCATGATGGAGAGCACGATCACGAAGCCGTCGTCGTGGATGAGGCATTCACGCCGACTGGGCTTGTCGGCGAATGGTTGTTTTGGCCTGACTACGGACTACCAGGACGGGATTATGTGGCGCCTGTTCGGCCGACGCCCATGCGCGAGAGCGAGGTAAAGATCAGTGAACGGTTGACGTCCGAGCGGCTTTGGTTTGGGCAACGTGCAACCGATCGTCAGCGCAACCTGATCGAGCCTGATGAGCTAGGCCGAGGTGCCTTCACCGTTGAATTTTGGGTCAGCTATCACGTCGACCAGCCCATTGGCGCGGCCGCCATGCTTTTTTCGGGCGATCATAACCGCGATGCCCTCTGGCAGTTTGGTTTCTGGCAAGGTGATGTGGTCTTCACCCTAGGCGAGGACGGCCTCGATGTGCCGACCATGGAGCTGAAATCCAGCGTGGTCGAACAGGACCTCGAGGCCCAGCCTTACAAACGCGGCGTGACCCGCTATTGGCATCACCTGGTCGGCGTTTTTGATGGCGAAAGGCTTCGTTTTTTCCATCAGGGTGAGTTGCGCGATGAGGTGGAGCTGCCAGCCTTCAGTCAGCTGGTTGATCAATTCCTTCCGCTTCCCGACGATGCCGAATTCGAGATTGCGGGATATCTTGGTAACGAGCCCCATATGGAGCTGGGCAACCTCCTCAAGCGCGCTGCGCTTTATGATCGGGCGCTGACGGGTGATGAAATTCGGGAGCGCTTTGATCAGCACCGGGAGCTCGTGAGAAAGGGAGTTCACTTCCGCGATTTTTTCCACTTCACAACCAGTGCACCTCATCTTTCGATGGCGACCACAAGCTCGATCACTATCAGCTGGGAAACAGACCGTCCGGCTTCCGCGGTTGTTCGATACGGCGCGACGGAAGAGATGGGGGAGAGCATCGCTCTAGGCATGTCGGATGGCCGTATGCAGAGTGTGGAGATCGATGGCCTCGAGCCAAACTCAAGATATTTCTACGAGGTCGAGGCCCATGACGCAGACGGACAATCCTTATCGTCGGGTCTGCTCCAGTTTCGAACAGCTGTTGAGCCAGGCGATCCCGTTGTGTTTGCGGCTATCTCCGATACGGAAGCGCGGCCGCACGTCAATGCACGCCTTGCTGATCTGATGTGGCGCGAGTCTCCGCACCTGATCGTCAACGCCGGTGATCTCACCGATGGTGGCCGCCATGACCATCGCGCAGAGTGGACACATGAATACTTCGCGGCCATGGGCCACCTGATGGCGCGGGTTCCTGTCCTTCCCGTGATGGGGAATGGCGAAGAGGATTTCGTCTGGTTCGATCGCTATCACCTGACCTCGGCAACCGAGGTGTCCTACTACAACTACGTCTACGGAGATGTGGAGTTCTTTGTCCTCGACTCGAACCTCGGCAAGCGAGACGAGACTGACCCGGCCTTCCGTGAGCGGCAACGGGTTTGGCTTGAAGACGCGTTGGCGCAATCGACGGCCCGCTGGAAAGTGGCGACCCATCACCATCCCGTATTGTCCGAGCGGTACCCTGACATCATTTCCGATTTCGTTGGTCTTTATGAGGAGTATGGCGTCGACCTCGTGCTCGTGGGTCATCACCACAACTATCTCCGCTCGTGGCCTCTTGAAGGCGACACGCCAAACCTCGAGGGCGGTATCACCTATGTGCAGCTCGGCGGCGGCGGGGGGAACCTAGGTGGTCGGCCTTCCGTGCCCGATCTTCGCTGGGCCAAAACCTATCAAGGCTATGGTTATTCGGTGGTCAGCGTTTTGGGCGACCATCTGGATTATAAGATGTATGATGACGACGGCGCTATGCGTGATGCTTTTGTTCTTCGTAAGAACGAAGACGGGCAGGCTGTTTTGTTTGGCGCCAAGTAAGCCTCGCTGCGCCTCATACGATCAGACTAAGGTAGCTTTTTGCAATCAAGCCGTTTGATCGGGAGTGCATCGAGGTCGATGTCTTCGATGCACCGGACGTTGATCGTTACGGCATTTGGATCAGTACGGGGATGCCTAAACGCTAGGATCCCGCACGTCTTACAAAAGAAGTCCTTTGCGGTTCTTGTATGCCATTGGTATGTGATGAGCTCAACTGGGTCTGAAAGAAGCGTGAAGGCTTCGGGCGCTACTCGAAAGTTAAGAGCTCCTCGTCGTCGGCATAATGAGCAATTGCCAACACGCACATGATCGATGTCCGCAGAGACCTCGAACCTAACGCGACCACAGTGGCATGACCCTTGGTGGTTATTGGTCATCCTCGTTTAACTTCGAGCCGCGTGGAGCGCGCGATATCGATCAAACCAAGAGCGTGAGCATCGCTCGTTTACTGGCAGCACTTTTTCGCTGGCGGTTCATCCGCAGTGTACACCTTTTCGACAGCGTCTTCGTCACCAGAGATCCCATAATAGGTGTCTGATTGCCCCATGGTGTAGAAGCTCTCCCACTTGATGCCAGCGGGATCGGTCACCCAGGTTTTGTCGGACACAGCGTAGCAGCAGGTCTGGTTTTTCTGCTCCCAGAAGTTCCTGTCCGCTTCTTGCAAGCGACCGGTGATTGCCGAGAGCTCCTCTCTTTCGCCTGCCTGAATCCCAAGATGGCTGAGGCCAACTGTGCCTTTTGTCGAGATGGCGAGGTTTACGGCCGGATCGTCAACCAACCATTTGGCGTAATCGTCCTTCGTCACCTTTGGTGCTTCGCCAAAAATATCCGAGTAGAAAGCAATCGCCTCAGGAATATCATCCACATAGACGTGAAGGTGCAGACGCTTCATGATCTCAAATCCTCTTAGGCAGCTTGCTGAAGGTCGCCGTCAAGCCAAGCGCCTTCGATTTTCACGTGTTCCGACGATCCGTCAGGATGAACCATCAGAGGGCTGGCCAGAAGTTTTGTGCCAACCCGGCCATAAGGCGTGTCATAAAGATGGCTCATCGAATGGCCGATCAAAAAGCGGCATCCGGGTTTGGGGTTGAGGCCTTCACCAATCATCTCAGTGCCCATCTTTTTGTGATGCGCGATATCCCATTCTTCGAGGACGCCTTCGGCTCTCGTGGCAACCCAACAGTGGGCGCCAACTGTGTAGCCGTTGCGCTCCTCGGGAAAGAAGTACCCAAAGAGATACGCGGCATCGATGTTTGCGGCTCTCAAGCTGGCGATGAGATACGAATTGATATCGACGCAGGAGCCTTCGGCGATCGAGCACGCAAGGAAAGGAACCTCGCTCAACCCGTCGTTGAACCGAACATCAGGATGCCCATAAGTGAAGCGTGCCGAGGCTTCTGCGATGAGCGCACGGACGGCTTTGCGGCCTCCACCAGCTTCTCTTGCGAGGCGAATGGATGTGTCAGCGAGTTCTGATGCTGCGCGGGTGGCTGGGCAATCTATCGGTCGAAAGGCATCGCTTGGATAGCGTGGAGTCGTTTCTGACGGGCAAGGTGAGAGCAGGTCATAGTGCACCGCCACGTCGTGATCGTTCGGTCTAGCAAAAAGCGCTGGTTGTCCCGTACGAACTTCGTTCGTGGTTCCGACAATGTCTGCACCTTTGACCGTAACCCTAGAAACGCCGCCAAGACCTGTCGCAATCCCCGCTGGGATGAGAAGTACACTGTCAGAAGAGTGGGTTCGAAGCGAAAGCCGAACCGTTACCCGCGCCACCATGCTGTCGCTCCGAGCCGATTGCGTAAAAATCCTTGTCACTATGCAGAGATTGCCGATGCCTTGGTTGAATTTTTGGTGACATTGATTGCGTGTACGGATCGACAAATACCGCCTTACGGTGGTGCGAGGCTGCCCATTTTTTCTGCGAATGCAGTCCAAGAATCACAGCCGTCACAAACCTAACAAAATCCTACCAACTCATGTCACTTTTGTTAAATTATTGAATGAATAGACGAATATCCAATCGCTCGCCTTGGGGCGAGGGCGCGGGTCAACAAATCACAGTTTGGTTACGCGTTGCCTGTGATTGCTTTCACAAAAGCTCGGTTTTCCCATTGTCGATCCGTCAAAGTTGGAGGTTAGCGGATCTCCCGGGGCCACGAGCCCACGGAAAAGGGGTTTTTCACATGTCGGGAATGAAAATCCGCGTTGCTGCGAGTGCAGCACTTCGCGCGGCTTTGCTTGTAGGTACGTCTCTAGGGGTGGTTGCCCTGCCAGCTGCGGCTGCGCAGAGCGTTGAAAGCGGTTCGCTGAGCGGCCGTGTTGTTGATGCCGGTACAGGTATTCGCCTGCAGGGTGCTCTGGTTCGGATCCCAGAGCTTGATCTGCGTACGTCAGTCGATCGCGAAGGCGCCTATCGTCTTGGTTTCGTGCCTGCTGGTACGTACCAGATGATCGTCACCTATCAGAACAAAACGACACAGACACGTTCGGTCACGATTTCTGCTGGTCAGGCGACAGTCGAAAACTTCGACCTCGCTGATCTCGCGTCATCTGATGAAATCGTTGTGCGCGGTGCGCGCCCGATTGCTGGTTCTGAAGCTGCTGCATTCTCTCGTCAGAAGGCATCGGACAATCTGATCAACGTTGTTGCTTCGGACACGATCGGTCGTTTCCCTGACCAAAACGTTGCCGCTGCTCTTTCGCGTCTTCCTGGTATCTCTGTTGAGCGTGACCAGGGCCAAGAGCGCTACGTCAACCTCCGCGGTGCACCGAACAAGTGGACAACGATCTCCTTCAACGGCCTGAATGTTGTGTCTCCTGAAGGTCGTTCGTCGCGTTTCGACACAATCCCGAACGCGATCGTCAGCTCGATCGAAGTCACCAAAGCTGTGACGGCTGACATGCCTGCTGAGAGCATTGCGGGTAACGTCAACATCATCACGCGCAGCCCGTTCGATCGTCCTGGCCTTCACTTCAACGGTGAAGTCGCTGGTGGTTTCCTTCAGCTCGGTGGTGGTTCGCAGTCGAACTTTGCTGGCTCGGTTTCGAACACATTCATGGACGACAAGTTCGGCTTCGTGTTCTCGGGTACGTTCTACCAGCGTAACCAGGTGACCGATAACATCGAGAACCGTTTCGAGTATCCAGGCGAAGCTGAAGGTGACAACAACCTTCTTTGGTCGCGTCAGACAGACACCCGTGACTACCACCTCGTTCGGGAGAACAAAGGTTTCACAGGTCGTTTCGACTACCGTCCGTCCAGTGACCATAAGTTCTACGTCGAATCGATCTTCACGGAATTCACCGACCACGAAAACCGTGACCAGTTCATCTTCGACTATGACAGCGATGCACCAAACGGCTGCTACGCAATCACTGCTTCGCCGTGCAACAACACGCCGACGGCAGGTACTGTCTACGGCACCCAGATCGACGCGACGTTCAACACAAACGACTATCGCGAGAACATCTGGACATCGACCCTCGCTGGCGACCACTTCGTCGCTGGTTGGGACCTCGCATGGCGCGCCAACTACACAGAAGCAGAAGACGAATTCTACGCTCCTGCACGCTGGCGTTTTGCGAGCCCAAGCGATCCAACGCTTCGCCCAACAGTTCAGTACGACTACTCGGACCCAGATCTTCCGGTCACGAACCTGTTCGAGACGATCGATAACGGCGACGGCACATACTCTGCGGGCAACTCAATCGAAGCGATCTCGTCAGATATGCTCGAGCTCGACAACATCGAGCGGATCGACCGTAACGAGCGGACTTACGCTTACACGCTTCGTTTTGATGCAGAGCGTGAAGGTCAACTGTTCAATCGTCCGATCACGTTCAAAACTGGCATGCAGTACGACAGCCGCATCAAAAAAGGTCGCCGGACGGACACCATTTTTGATGCCGATCGTGATGATGCGCTCGAGAACGGCGTAGACGCTGCTATCTATGACAGCTTCGACCTTCCAACATTCGCTGATATCCAGCGCCGTGAAGGTTGGCCGTCGGACTTCCCTCAGTACTATGTGGCGTTCCGTTACAACGACAACGCTGCCATGGACATCTTCTCCGAGCTCAACGCAGCTGGCGCAACATACGTTCAGCCAGACGAGTCGGAAGAGAGCTTCTACGACGTCGAAGAGACCATCCTCGCCGGTTACGTCCAAACCAAGATGGAGTTCGACTGGGGTAGCGTTCTCGCTGGCGTCCGCGTTGAGCAGTCAGAAAACGAAGGTACCGCGCTCGGCACCATCGATGGCACAGACGGCTTTGTTCCGTTCACTGCAAGCGATGACCGCGTTGACGTGTTCCCATCGGTTCACGTGAACTGGAACCTCTCGGACAACCAGAAGATCCGTGTCTCGCTCAACTCGGGCCTCGCTCGCGCTGACTTCGATACACGCGCTCCAAACTTCTCGGTGAACGATGACGAAGCTGTTATCAGCGGCGGCAACCCATTCGTTGACCCAGAGAAAACCTACGGCGTCGACGTCTACTACGAGTACTATCTCGAGCCGCTCGGCATTTTCTCGGTTGGTGGCTTCTACAAGCACATCCAAGATCCACTCGTTGGTGTGAACAGCATCTTCGGTTCGGATCAGCTCAACACGGGTGACATCGATCGCTCAGGTTACGAGTTCAATACGACCGGTAACGGCGAAAGCGGTTACTACTACGGCTTTGAAGCGACCTACGCACAGCAGTTCGCTTTCCTCCCAGAGATGTTCACTTTCCTTCCTGAGTGGACGGACGGCTTCGGTATCAACTCCAACTTCGTTTGGACGGACTCGGAAGTTGATCTGGGCGAAGACTTCGACAACCGGAAAGCTCCGCTCGAGGGTGCTTCGGATATCACGTACAACGTCTCTGGTTACTGGGAGAAATACGGTCTCTCGCTTCGTGCCAACTGGCAGTGGCGGACAGACTGGATCAACTCCTACAGCAACCTTGAGGACAACGAAGGCAACATTGTCGCTAACGACCGTTACTGGGATCAGCTCGGCCGTCTGTCGGTTGGTGCACGTTACCAGGTCAGCGACAACATTGAGTGGTTCTTCGATGCCAACAACCTGACCAACCAGTTCGGTCGCCGTATCCGCGAGACCAGTCGGTACGTGTACGAAGTTGAGCAGTTCGGTACCCGTTACCTGATGGGTGTTCGCGTCAACTACTAAGCGTTGATCGAACCACAAAACTTGGAAGACCGCCCTGGGCGGTCTTCCCATGAGAACGAGGCCCTTCCCCGGGGGCCTCGTTTTTCGTTTTGGGGCCTTCAAACCCAAATCAGCCGATGGATTGGGCCTCTGCATTTTCTCGATAAACGTCGTCGTTGTCCGTGTCTGAACGGTGCAGCCGTCACGAACATGACATCACTGCACCCTACCTACGGAGAGGCGGTTCAGGACAGGCTGATATGGTTCGCTTTTTATCCCTCAGCTTCCTCGCGCTGGTTGGTGCGATGGTTTTGGTGGGCTGTGGTTCGGGCGCAGAAGAGACTGTCGTTGACCCCAATGACTGGCGATCAGAGGTCGATGTTATCCGCATGGGGGCGAAGGGCTCGGAAGATGACCCTGCCACGCTGAGGCGTTGGGATGCCCTCGAGGCTCTTTTGATTGACGTGACGGGGCTGCCCGTCAAAATCTATGAGGCCAGTGACTATAACGGGATCATCCAAGCGATGGCCTCTGGTCAAATCGAATTTTCAAGTATGGGCGCCGGTTCGTTTGCTAATCTTTACTCCCAGGTCGGGGATGCTGCGATTCCGGTCGTTGTCTCGACGGACTCGCGGGGGTTAAGAGGTTACTACTCAAGCGTTGTTGTGCGTGCAGACAGTGAATTCCAGACACTTGATGACTTGAAGGGTAAGTCCCTGGCATTCATCGATTTCAATTCAACATCGGGCTATATTTACCCTCGCTTTGCTATGCGTGCGGAGGGTATTGATCCTGATACCCATTTTGGTGAATTGGCCGTAGCCGGAGGGCATTCTCAGGGCATGTTGGCTTTGGCTAACGGTCAGTTCGATGCGGTTGTTCTTGGGGTGAGCGGAGGCTCTCCGGAGTTGGGCTTTTATACCGGAGCTCTGCGCCGCATGGCAAAGAGAGAGATGGTGGATCTCGAGGACTACCGAGAAATTTGGTTCGCAGGTCCGATTGCCAATTCCCCCTATGTTATTCGCAAGGATTTGCCACAGGCTTTGCGTGACCTCATAGCTGGAGCGATGATCTCCCTGGCATTTGAGGAGCCTGAGATTTTTTCGGATATTGGGCGCATCCCTGGCTCAACCTATAGCGCTGTCGATCTCGAGTTTTATCGGGAGATACTCGATATGCAGCAACTTGAGATTCGTCAGCATCGCGAACGATTTGTGAAGCGCTAAGGCCATGCATCGTTTTCTTACTGGTCTCACCTTCGTTTGCTGTTTTCTTGGTGTTTCGCATGCTGCGGACCTTCGGATAGGGTTTGTCAAGTCTTCTCATCCGGAAGGGTGTTTTCAGCAAAATGAGTTAAGCGATGAAGGTGCGGTGGCGTATGCTGAGCATCTTGCTGAGCGCTTCAATTCAGATCTTTATATGTGTTTCGGTGAACAAGCGATCGCTTCTTCGGATGGTACCGTGAAACTCATCTGGGGGGCTCGTGAGGCACTTGCTGGCTTTCTTGACCAATACAGACCATTCCTGACGCCGCGGCGACCAGATGGACTTGGCCGTGTACCGATCGTGGTATTCAAGAAGACATCTGATCCCCGAGGGTCTATCGAACAGTTCCGCGGTACTCGATTGGTTCTCAGTGATCGTGACCCGAAAGCTCTCAATACCGACATGCCTTATGATTTACTTGGCGATCTCGGTTTTGGAAGAGAGGACTTTGAAACGGTGTGGGCGGATGGGACTATGGCCGTTGTCCAATCGGTCGCGTCGGGTGAAACCGATATTGGTGCTCTGGAACTGACGAGCTGGGCGCGAGTCTGCAATGCTTACATTTCTGATCACGACCACTGCTCCCAATTGGATGTTCTGGTCAAGTCAAGGCCTCGTGCAGAGCATGGCATGATTATCCGTAACGATAGTGCAGATGAAATTCGTTTACGGATGGTTGGTGTGCATGCGCGCATGCATTTTGAAAACCCACAGGCTTTTCTCTGGTTGGTCGGACCCGATGCCCCGGAATTGGAGCCCGCAGAGGCTGAAGCCTTCTCCATTGGGCTTACTGAATAGTGCCCCAATAATGAACCGAGCGTCTTTCATGTCTAAACCTATTCTTGTCGCGACTTCTGATCCTGCAGTTAGTCGGTTTGAGAGACGGCGTGATGAAATATTGAGGGGTGATCGAATCACGCTTGTTGCTTCTGTTGGCCTGCTGACGGTTCTCTTTATCTGGTGTTTTTCCGTCAGTGAGTTTTTCGATCCCAATCGCGGGACTGATCCATTGGCGAGGATGGGGCAGTTCCTGCAGCGGATGAACCCTAATCTCAAAGCTGCGCTGCTTTTCGAGGACTCGGCTACGCCTGGCTCTTTCTCCAGCTGGTTTTATGCGCTTCCGCTGTGGTTGCCGGCACTCTGGCAGACCCTCGCGATGGCAATTTTTTCCTCGGTTATAGGTGCTGTTATGGCCGTTCCTGTGGCTTTGTTAGCTTCAAGAAATCTTATGCCTATCCCTATTTTATCGGGGGCGGTGAGGCGTGGTCTCGAAGCTATTCGTACACTGCCGGACATTATCGTTGCGCTTATTCTGGTTGCGGCGTTTGGGATTGGGCCTTTAGCGGGAGTGATCACGCTGTCGCTGTCGACAATCGGCCGGCTTGGTAAACTCTTTTCTGAGATTAACGAGAACGCCGATATGAGGTTGCTCGAGTCGATCCGAGCGTGCGGGGGAGGTTGGTGGCAGCAAGTCCGCTATGGTCTGTTTCCGCAGGCTGCACCCGGATATGCATCCTATGCCCTGCTAAAATTTGAAGGAAACATAAGTGCCGCTGCCGCATTGGGTATTGTCGGTGCTGGCGGCATCGGCATCGAGCTGTCACGAGCCATCACTTACACGCAGTTTGCAGATTACCTCGCTATTCTTCTTATGATCACAGTGCTGATATTCCTGACGGATATGCTTTCTGAGGCGATCCGCCATCGGTTGATTGGCGTGCAAGGAGGCATGGCATGACTGCTTCTCTTTCACATATTGAGCAAGCCGAAGCGATCATGCCTGGTGCCGCTGTTGTTCCCGTTAGCCGCCGCTTGCGCGCATTGGTCCCAGCCATTTTTGGTCTGCTTGCAATGTGCTTGTTGGCTAGTGACCTGGGCCTGACTCCTGATACGTTTTTGACCGGCATTTCGCGATTAGGAAAATTCCTTGGGTCGATGTGGCCGCCTACGGATGGTGGACATCTACCGCGTATACTGAATTCCCTGGCAGAGACCTTTGCAATGGCTTTTGCGGGAACGTCGATTGCTGTTGTGCTTTCCGTTCCCCTGGGCTTGGTTGGTGCCAAGACGATTGTGTCCTTCGGTCCACTCCATTTTCTCATTAGAC
>CAWUIJ010000074.1:0-14009 GCA_963922235.1 uncultured Parvularcula sp.
ATGCAGCAGCGGGCGCTGCGTTCGAATATGAGCGCCTGGGGCGGCAGGACCCTGAGCTGATCAAGGGCCTTGAGCTGCCAGGCTTCACCGCGATCTATGCGCGGATCGTCATGCCCCGCGCGCCGGGCCACGTCCTAGCGGCTGGCGCGCTTTTTTTGGTGTTCACGCCAATCGTCCTTGGGATCACCACGATCACTATCGAAGTCATGGAGACCACCGGCATCATCCCGCAGCCTCAAGCCGCAGCCCAGCAGGTGAAGCTCACCGGCGATGGCATCAAATTGGTGCGGGAAGCGGACCTCGATGCGCTTCAATATATCCTGCAAGGATGGGGCGGGTTTTTCTTCTTCTTCAGCCTGCTGCTTTTCTGGGTGGTGGTCTTTGTCTGGGCGATGCGACGGTTCCATAGCCAGCGGCCCGGCTCGCTGCGGGACGAAATCTTGCGGGCGCGTTAGCGGGAAAATTGATAGATACCCTGGGTGGCACCAAATCGTTCAATAGTCCTCACCAATGTGAGACCAAGCCCAACCAACAATGCCACTGAACGTGTGTTCGCAGTCTGTGTTTCGGCGAAAACAACATCTGTGCTGAGGGCATCAAGCGCCCAGGGAAACGTTGCACCGAGCACCTCAGAGGCCAAACCCCGGCCCCAATGACTAGGAAGGAACTGATAAGAAAGCTCATAGCCAAGTCCGTCTTGGTGGAAACCGACACTGATCAAACCTATGGGCTCACTGTCGGCTTTTTGCTCAACCATCCAGTAATTCTCGCGCTGGTTGGCAATCACCTTATTTACACGCAATGCGGCTTCGTCAGAGCTGAGAGGACCGCCCAGAAAGGCTCGCACCTGGTCATCAGTATAGAGGTTCAGCAAGGCGTGTTCGTGCCGGAGTTGCGGTGGCTGAAGAGCACATCGCTCAGTTTCAACGCCAGGCATGTTCGCTGATCCGATGATGGAGCCCGCTAGACCTGCGTGATCGTCTCGCCGGCCCGCTCTTCGTCGTAAACGAAGACCCGGTCGCAATACATACACTCGACATAGCCCTTCTCACCGATCGTATAATAGACAATCGGGTGACCGAGCGGGCCGCCTGGGCCCATACAGGCTTGGTGCCGCTTGTTCACAAAGACGATCTCGACGGCACCAGGATTGTGCACGACCTCACTCAGGATCTGATCAAGATCTCGGCGCTCTTTGTGGGCAGGAAGTTGGCTAGCCATATCCACCCTTTGCCGCGTTGCTGGCGCTTTTGGCAAGGGCGACAGGTGTCTCAGACATTGACCGGAAGCCGAAGGCGGAGGAGAGGAGCGCTATGCCTGATGACGCTCGCCCGATCTCCACTGTGACCACTACAGACGCCGCCATCTCCGCTCGTGGCCTGACCAAGACCTATCAAGGGGCCAAGGGTCAGCCGCCGAAGGAGGCGCTGAAGGGGATCGACTTGGATGTCCCGCGCGGTTCGGTGTTTGGGCTCTTGGGACCCAACGGCGCTGGCAAATCGACCTTCATCAACATTCTGGCCGGGCTCGTCACCAAGACGAGCGGCACGGCTAAGATTTGGGGCTTTGATATCGACAAGAACCCTCGGCAATCCCGCGCCTCGATCGGCGTGGTGCCGCAGGAGATTTCAACCGATGTCTTCTTCACACCCAAAGAAGGTCTCGAGATCCAGGCCGGTCTTTATGGCGTTCCCTCGTCCAAGCGCCGGACGATGGAGATCCTCAAATCCTTAGGCCTTGAGGACAAAGCCGATGCTTATGTGCGGACGCTTTCCGGGGGGATGAAGCGGCGTCTCTTGGTGGCGAAAGCCATGGTGCACGATCCGCCGGTCTTGATCCTGGATGAGCCCACCGCGGGCGTGGATATCGAACTCCGCCGGCAACTCTGGGATCAGGTCATGGAGATGCATGAGCGCGGCGTCACCGTTATTCTGACCACGCATTATCTCGAAGAAGCGCAAGAGCTCTGCGACACGATCGGGATCATCCACCGCGGCGATGTCGTGACGGTCAAACCGAAGGATGAACTGATCAAGAGCCTCGACCGCAAGACCCTGATGGTCACCCCTGACGCGGCGATCGATAAAGCGCGTGCGGAGCAAATCGAAGGCGCGACCGTGAAAGAGGACGGCAATCTCTATATCGATTACCGCCCGTCCGTCGCACGTGTCTCAGACATTCTTTCTGGGGTGAACGCTGCTGGCATTCAGGTCAAAGACATCTCGACCGTCGAAGCGGATCTTGAAGACGTCTTCCTTGAGATGACCTACGGCAGCGACTGACGCCGCACACAAACAGAAACAAAAAAGCCGTCAGGATCAAGACGATCCTGACGGCTTTTTTGATCAGCAAGGGGCGGCTGGATTCACCAGCCGCCCTGACCGCCTTAGTAGCGGTAGGTGATCGAGAAGCGGAAGTTCCGGCCTGGAAGCGGCACCAGATCCTTCACGAACGACGAGTGCAGCCGTGCTTCGCTGTTGGAGAGGTTGAGACCCGAGACCGAGACAAAGACGTTCTCAGCCAGTTCCCAGTCCGCATAGACGTTCACCAGGGTGAAGCTTTCGGTTGGAAGCTCGAAGGACGCTGTTTCGTCCTGCTCAGCCGCGCACTCGACTTCTGTCCGGAGAGAGAACTCATCATACGAACCTTCCACACCAAAGGTCAGACCGAGAGGCGGGATCCGCGGAAGCTCATCGCTGCCTGTCGAGTCCGCTTCGGAAAGCTTGGCGTCGACATAATCAACGACAAGATCAGAGGTGAAGTCGATTCCATAGAACTGACCAAGGTCAGCTTGGGCTTCGATTTCGAAACCAGCGAATGATGCGTCAGCAGCTGTGAACTGGGTACCGACCAGTTCACCAAACTCTTCGAGCTCTTCCTCATCATCCTCGCCGCGATCGAGAAGGATGTCAGCACCCGTGACACCGAGGTCACGCAGATAGATGAAGTCGCTGTAGTCTGTGTAGAAACCGGTCAGAGCCACGAAGAGGCGATCGGTCCGGAAACGCAGACCACCCTCGATACCAAGAGCCGTTTCTGTGTCGAGGTTGGCATCGCCGATCTCGAACGTGTTGGTCGCAAGGTGTGGACCGTCAGCAAAGAGTTCAGTTGCCGTTGGCGCACGCTCCGTACGAGAGAGTGTACCGGTTGCTGTCACCGTGTCGGTCAGAGCAATCGAACCGCCGAGCGATGCGGAAAACGCGTCAAAGTCGCGATCAATATTATCGACCGTTTCAGAGAGCTCAGTCCGCTCGTAACGCAACGCACCTTCAACCAGGGCTTTACCGAAGCTCAGCTCCTGGAACGTGAACAGACCATACTGATCCGTATCCGTTGGGTCGAGGAACGCCTCTTCACCGACCGCAGAGAACTCACTGCGGCGGTATTGGAAACCAGAGGCACCGCGCCAGTTACCGCGCTGGGCTTGCTGCGCTTCGAGGCGGATCTCATAGCCTTCGTTGTCGTAGGTCGTACCAGGCTCACCAGGTCCCTCAAACTCGATGTGCTGATAATCAGCATAACCTGCAAAGAGGTCGATACGCTCAAGGAAGCCGCCAACGTTGAGGCTCGCGTTCACATCAACCCGGGTTTGCTCCTGGTCGATGAAGACGCCGCCCTCTTCTTCCTCTTCGTGATCGTGATCTTCGTCCTCGTCATGCTCTTCGCCTTCTTCTTCCTCGTGACCATGCTCATGGCCGCCAGGAAGACCGTACTCGGAGTCAAACTGTTGGACGGAGAAACCAAAGAAGCCTTTGTCGCCGATGAACGAGAGGCCGCCCGAATAGCTTTCCGTCTCAGCGAAAGAGTTCTCAAGCGCGACGCTATCGACGTCCTCAGCAAGCTCCTCACCCTCGTCACGGCGGAGGATGTTGGACTCTGGATCAGCTGGAACATCGTAATCGTCAGCATCGCGATAAGCAAAGCCGCCTGAGGTGACGACGCTGATGCCGCCGAACTCACCGATCAGAACGTTGGTCGCAGCAGCAAACTCATAGGCGTTGTCGACGGTGCTTGTGCCTGCACGCGCCGCCGCGTTGACGTTTTTCTCTGGCACTTCACTTGGGATCCGGCCGTCCGTGACGTTCACAACACCGCCATTGGCAGCACTGCCGTAGCGAAGGACACCCGAACCGCGGATCACTTCCACCCGCTCAGCCAGGAGTGGTTCAATCGGTGTGGGGTGGTCAGGGCTCGCAGCAGCGGCGTCGATCGAGCCGATACCGTTGGTCAGGGTCCGGATACGCTCGCCATCAAGGCCGCGGATGATCGGACGGCTGGCGCCAGCAGCGAAGAACGTGCTGGTGACACCAGGCTCACGCCGCAGTGTTTCGCCGAGGGTGGCTTGGGCCTGGCGGCGCAGCTCTTCGCCCTCGAGGACAGAGACACTGCTCAAGGCGTCTGCAGCCGACCGCTCAAGCGGGGAGGCGGAGACGACAATGGTGTCAGGGTCAGTGGCATGGGGAGTCGCAGCGGGAGTCGCCGCAAGTGCCGTGGAAGGCAAGATGGCAGCGGCGCTGCCCATAAGAAGGTGACGGATAGACATTGTGATACCTAACGATTGGCGCACCGATGCTCTGCCGGGCGCTTGGATGGAATTGAGAAAGGGTGGGTCTGGAGCTTAGCGTGCCGGGGGAGCGCGGATCGCTTCGCTGACGCGCGGGATGGGCGCGAAGACGCTGACGACCACCTCGCTGATATTCTCACTCGTCGCTGGAGGAGACACGATCAAAGCCGCAAAGGGTTCGATCGGCTCATCGTCATCGCGGTCAGCGAAGGCCGCGCAAGCGCAGAGGACGGGCGAATGGCGGTCGTCGTCGAACGCGTGCTCAAGATCGTGCGCAGTCGCGAGGGCGGGCATCACACATGCCCAAACCACCAGCATCCAAGCCATTGATCTTGGTAAGCGCTTCATCGCGAATAACCCCACAACGAGAGGGCTATAACGCCTTTATAACGCCGAGGCTAGTTTTGTGAGAAGAGCTGAAGCACCGTGGCAGGTTGCTGATTGGCGATCTGGAGCGCTTGAATCACAAGCTCATTCTGCACCTGCAAGGACTGGATGCGGGCCGCCTCTTCACCAAGATCTGCCTCCACCAAGGCCGCGACGCCCTGATCCAAGCCATCCGTCAAATCGTCGAGGTAGTCCTGCTGGCTGGTCAAGCGCCGCTCATAGATACCAAGCTGCGCGAACGCGACATTGGCTTTCGCCTGCGCCGCATCGAGCACTTTCAAAGCGCCCTCAGTGGAAAAACCGGATTGGTCGACGGGCACGACGGCCTCAAGAAGCTCAAGAAGCGACGCCGCCTCCACCCGGAGATCACTGCCGACGTAGTAGGCGATCTGACCGACTGGTAGCCAATCTGTCGCCAGGTACGATGTCAGCTCATCGAACTCCTGCTCATTGAAAATTTCATTGTAGACAAGGATCTTATCAATCGAGCCCTGGAAACGGTTGCCTCCTGGCCCGGCGCCTGTGTCTGTGACAACCACCCCGTTGACGACAGCGTTTCCTGCGATCCGGCCGATGCCGATATTGTCGCCGTGGTCATAGAGGACGCCAACGCCTTGCGCGCGGTCGACCAACAGTCCGTCCAGATACACTTGGAACTCACCCGTTGCAGTGGCATCGCCATCAAGAACGAGTTGCGCCGTGTACCGTGTGTTTGGTTGGATCTCGGTTTGAACCTCGACATAGGGCCAAGGCGTTGTGCCGTCATTCGGCAAGTTGTATCCACCAAAGACCAGAAGGCCATCTCGCACGGAGATATTCAGCCCCCGAATATTACCGCCCTCTTCATAGATGATCTGCTCGGTCGAGACATCCGCACCCGTTTCAAAACTGATGACAAAGGTCCGCTCATCAACACCAGCAGGATTGGTTCCCGTGTTGACGCCTGCCACGTCACCAAAGTCTTGGGTGGGGATAGCGCCTGGCGTGCCGTAAAGTGTCGTTGAGTCGAGATCAATCAGTGCACCCGCCGGCGGCGTAACAGCCGTGTTCACAGGGTCAGGCACCCGTCCGAGACCTTGCGATTGAAGTTGGAACGTTTGGAAGTCGAACTTACCGCCGGTCCGATCAACACCGATGATAAGGGCCTGGCTGTCCCGCGTATCCAACAGATTGACTCCGTTGAAGCTTGAGCTCGAGATGATATCGCTGACCGCGTCGATCTGAGCCTCGATGACGCGCTCAGTTTCATTCGAGGCATAGCCGGTTTCAATCGAGATCACCCCGCTTTTGATGTTGAGGATCGCTTGGTTGATCGCGTCCTGCGCAGACGTCGCTGTGGTGATTGCGCCGACAGCATTTTGGAGGTTGTCGCGCGTCCCCTGAATAATCGTGACGTCAGCCCGCTGGATGGATGCGACGAGAAAGTAGGCTGGGCTGTCACCCGCTGTGCGCACAGACAAGCCGGTCGAAATGCTTGATTGCGCGTCATCCAACGACGATTGGACCCGGCGGATATTACCGAGCGCTGTCTTCGCTGAAGGGTTGGTGGCAACCATCGTTCACTCCTTCAAATGTACCGCGGGCGTGGCCACGCCCTAAGAAAAAATCAGATGTTTTTTTCTCACGGCTAGTTTTCACTGGGGCTAAACCTGAGGTTATGCCTGAACGCCCATGGCTTTGAGGCATTCGTGGTGTCACCAGCACGATGAATTAATAACCTCAGTTTAAACCCAGCGCCTGGGGACCCCGTATTCTCTAAGGGAGATTGGTGCATGGCAGCGTTCAAGCAAACTCTTCTAGCCTTGATGCTAGCTAGCCTTGCGGCATGTGGTGGTAAGTCTGACGATGGGAAAAAAGGCGACGAGAAAGCCGCTGATGCCCACGCTGAAGACGAAGTCGAGAAACCTAAGCCCAAGCGCATTGGCGGAGACGATCGCCCCAAAACTATCGAAGAAGCCACCGAAGGCCCCAGCCGCGTCGCGCTTTGGTTGGTCGAAGACGAAGACACCAAAGTCTATATTTTGGGCACCATCCACCTGATGAGCCCGAAGGTGAAGTGGACCAACCCGCAAATTGATCGCGCTTTTGCCGAAGCTGACGCCGTTTATCTGGAGGCGGATTTCTTTAGCAAGAGCGCGCAGCGTGCCATGGGTGTGGTTGTCACCCAAAACGCTGAGTATCCTGACAGTGGGCGGATGAGCAGCGACCTCGAAAAAGAGGCCAAGGAAGAGGTCAAATACGCGTTGAAAAAGATCAACGTGAAATTCTCCGATCTTGACGGCTACCGCCCCTGGTTCGCGACCATCCAGACGCTGTCTTACGCTGCTGTCGAAAGTGGCGGCGACCCCACCTATGCCGCCGACGTCGTGATCGCGACGGATATGAAGGCCCGCGGAACACCGCTCCGCTATCTTGAGACCGCACTGCATCATATCAATATGCGCGCTGCCGTTTCAGATGATCTTTACAAGCCCTATTACTTTGAGCTGATCAAGGACCTCAAATACGGCGAAGTCTATTTCGCCGATCTTATGGGGGCCTGGTACAATGGCGACATGACGCGGCTCAACCACGTCATCAATGGCGTGATGGATCATCATCCTGAGCTCAAAGAGCAAGTCCTCACCCGCTCGAACATCGAATGGGCCCGGCAGTTGGATCGCCTCCTGACGGATACAACAGGCACCTATGTGGTCGCCGTCAGCGCCGACCATGTGGTGGGCGAGCGCTCAATCCAAAACCAGCTTGGCCGGCGCGGCTATGACGTTGAGCGGATGATCCCAACCGAGGGCTAGAGCGCCCCAGCGATCCTAGCAGCCAACCGGTCCCCAAGCGCGTCCTTGGGCATTTCCGACCACGTCTCTTCGCCCTTGTCGCACAAGATCGTGACGGTGTTGGTGTCACCACCCATCACCGTCGTACCCGGAGAGACGTCATTCGCGATGATCCAATCACAGCCCTTGCGCAGGCGCTTAGATTCAGCATGGCCGATGACATCATCCGTCTCCGCCGCAAACCCAATCACGAGACCAGGGCGCCCGGCCTCCAAATGAGACACGGCTGCCAAAATATCTGGATTTTCAACAAGGTCTATCGCAGTCAGTCCGCCCCTCTCCTTTTTGACCTTATGGACGGTCTCATGGGCCGGACGGTAGTCGGCGACGGCAGCGCAGGCGATGAAGACATCAGCTGGCAGAGCCTCTTCGGTCGCGGCCATCATTTCGCGGGCTGTCCGCACAGAAACGACTTTGCAACCCGATGGCTGACCCAAGGAAACCGGGCCGGAAATGATCGTCACCTCGGCACCTGCCTTGCGGCAAGCCGCCGCGATGGCGTAGCCTTGCTTGCCGGATGAACGGTTGCCGACAAACCGAACAGGATCCAACGGTTCATAGGTTGGCCCCGCGGTGATCACGACATGCTTGCCTGACAAGGCACCCGATGGCGGCGGCAGCATCGCCTCGGCCGCGTTGGCGATGTCCAGCGGCTCTGCTAATCGTCCGGGTCCGAACTCTCCGCATGCCATCGCGCCAATCTCAGGTCCGACAATGGTCGCGCCATCGGCCTGAAGCTGCGCCACGTTGCGCTGGGTCGCGGGATGCTCCCACATCTTCACATTCATCGCCGGCGCATAAAGCACCGGCTTGTCGGTCGCCAAAAGAATGGTGGAGGCCAAATCATTCGCCAAACCATTGGCAGGTTTGGACATGAGATCAGCTGTCGCTGGCGCCACAAGCAACAGATCGGCCGACCGGCTGAGCTCAATATGCCCCATCTCCAACTCATCGGTGAGATCAAAAAGATCCGTGTAGCAACGCTCGCCGGTCAGGCCAGAAAGAGCGAGCGGGGTAATGAATTGCGCGCCTCCTGCGGTCAGCACGGACGGAACGGCAATCCCGCGGCGCCCGAGCTCTCGCGCCAGTTCGAGCGATTTGTAGGCAGCAATCCCCCCACCAACGATGAGCAAGACGCGGCGTGGTTCTACAGTGGGGCTGTCCGTCACGGGCGTTGCGTCCTTTCAGATGTCAGGTGGTGGCTGCCGCATATAGGCTCTGAACGCCCTCATAACCAAGGGAAAGCGGCATAAGACTTGCGGGATCCGTTGTTCAAGGCGCCATAGACCTTTCACCCCCAGCGCGCTTAGAAAAATATCACGTGGGATTATTCTCAACAGCGCTAACGTAGCGTTCAAAGCCCAAGGATTGAGCATGCATCGGATCTTCTTTGCCGTCACAGCGATCTGCGCAGTATTTATGAGTGCCGCAGCAGCGCAAGCGCCAGGCGAAGGCTACCACGCGCTGGTCCTCGGGGTCAGCAACATCGCTGACAAGGAAGTCACCGGACGCTTCAAAACACCTTTTGTCACCGGTAATGGCGGCGAGGTGCCAGCGGGCCTCAACCTGCCTATCGACACCGTCTACGAGTTCGAGACCGACTACGACCCCGGCGTGTTCGTCGGCTTGGTGATGGGCAAGGCCAGCAATTATGGCCCTTTTCGGAGCGAGCTCGAGATCAGCTATAGCCGCAACTCTGTGAGCGGCCATGACAACGTGACGGTTCTTGGGACCGAGGTCTCAGCCGACGACTTGGCGCTTTTCACGAGCGCAGAGACTCAGACTGGCACGTCGATTGGCCAAACGTTCGCTGATGGACAGGGCCGCGTGGTGACCTACTCTGCTATGCTGAACTTCTTCTGGGATATCCCCGTGCCCGCAGAGCGGGTCCGCCCTTTTGTCGGCATTGGCGGCGGCGCATCGATCATCGACGTCGACTTCGAACCATCAGGCCTGGTGGTGACCAGTGATCAGGATACGGTTCTGGCCTACCAGATGATGATTGGCGCATCTTATCAGATCTCGGACAAGCTGACGCTTAGCACCACGTTCCGGCTCCGCGACACAGCTGAAGCTGAGTTCGCGACTGATCGAGACTTCCTCCATTCAGAGCTGAAGTTCGACACGACCCACGCGAATCTGGAGATCGGTTTGCGCCGGATGTTTTAATGGCGCTTGCCGCCTTTGGGTGATCCGTCGTCATCCTTAAGCGGCTTGCCCTTCATCGCCCGCGCAAGCCTGATGATCGTGTCATCGGATAACTTTAGCCCGCCATTGGCAAGCTGCCCCGCGACATTCTCTGCAGCCTGAGCAAATTCAGGTAGCGCGTCGATCAGTGAAACCGCGACCTCAGCACTGGTGCGGGCGCGCCGACGGAAGGCAGCCGCGCCAATCTCCCGTTGCACATAGGCCTGTACGATGGGCTCCGCCGTGGTCCAGAGATCAATCTTGGGATCGAGCACCCGCGCCACCCCCTCAACAACCACCATCGTGCGCTGAAGCAGCACCAGCTCAGGCCTCAGATGCATGTCAAAGATATCGGTGACGTCAAAGAGCTGCTGGAGCACGCGGCTCATATCAAACTCGTTCGCACGCTTATTAAATATTGGCTCACCAACAGCACGAAGGGCCGTGGCGAAGGCCTCCATGTTGAAGTGCGGCGGCACATAGCCTGCATCGAAATGCGCCTTGGCGGCCAGCCGGTAATCCCTCTGTACAAAGCCGAAGATGATCTCAGCGAACGCTTTGCGGGCTGGTTCGTCCAACCGCCCCATAATGCCAAAGTCGATCAGCACCAGACGGCCCTGGCGATCGATCATCAAATTGCCCTGATGCATGTCGGCATGGAAAAAACCGTGCTCCAGGGCCGTGGTGAGAAAGACCTCCATGACCCACTTAGCCAGCCGCGCCCGATCGATGCTCCGCTCAGCCAGTGCCCCCGTGTCAGAGATCGACGTGCCGTCAACCCACGCAACCGTCAGGACACGGCGCGTGGAGCGATCCCACTCAACCTGGGGTACCACGACATCCGGCATATCGCGAAGGTTCTCACGCAGTTCCGATGCGCTCCCCGCCTCGATCCGCAGATCGAGCTCAACCTCCGACGCCTCCATCAGGGTCGAGATGAATTTCACAGGCTCCATCCGGCGAGCCGCTGGAACGAAGCGCTGCACAAGCTTGGCGCCAAGCAGCAAGATACGAAACTCTGTCCGCGCCTTTTTCTCGATCCCAGGGCGGAGGATTTTGACGGCCACGGCCCGGCCATCCAGCGTTTCTGCCTTGTGCACTTGGGCGATCGATGCGGCGGCGACAGGCTCGGAAAAGCTCGAAAAGAGCTCGGAGACAGGTCGGCCAAGGCTCAGCTCGATCTCTTTCTCAGCATCCACCATTGAGAAGGGCGGCATCTTATCTTGCAGCTCGCCCAAATCCTGGGCCATTTCAAACCCAATGATGTCAGGGCGGGTGGCGAGGAGCTGACCGAACTTCACATAAGCGGGACCCCGGCCGGCAAGGGCCGCTGCAAGCCGCTGCCCTGGGCGGAGGTTTTTGTTCCGCACACCAATCCTCGAGATCTTCCCCGCAGTCCTGGCGGCAGGCGGCACCATGTGTGCAAACTCGCTTGGGATCAAAGCGTCGTGGCGCGCCAAGATCCAAGCGACTTTAGCGAGGCTGAGGAGATCGCGCAGGGTGCGGAACATGGCTCTAGATCTTTGCCGCCATGTGGAGGACCGCGACACCGCCGGTGAAGCGTTCATAGCTGACCCGCGAAAAACCCGCCGTTTGGAGCTCAAGGCTCAGCGCGTCAGGCGCAGGGAAGCGCCGAATGGAGTCCACCAGATACTGATAGCTCTCCCGGTCACCCACCACCGCTTCACCAAGACGCGGGATCACAGCATCGGAGTAGCGGTTGTAAAGCTCGCGGAATGCCGCTTGCGGCGGAGTCGAAAACTCGAGAACGAACACTCTGCCACCAAAGCGCAGAACACGGAACGCCTCTCGGAAAGCGGTTGCGCGGTCGGTGACGTTCCGGATCCCGAAAGCGATTGAATAATGGCTGAACATGCCATCCTCAAAAGGAAGCGCTTCGGCGTCTCCGCACACGCGAACAGCATGGTCACGGCCCATGCCTGCGCCGAGCATGGCGTCGTTGATATCACAGACCACAGCCTCTGCTGGCGCACGGTCCCGCGCTTCCCGCGTCCCCGCTCGCTTCAAAAAGCTGTTGGCCACGTCACCGGTCCCGCCAGCGACATCGATCAAGTGATGGCCGGGCTGGGGAACCATCAGGTCGACCAGAACCGACTTCCACACCCGGTGCATACCGCCTGACATCAGGTCATTCATGACGTCATAGGAGGTCGCGACCGAGCGGAAGACTTCGCCCACCAAGGGTGCTTTCTCGCTCGCGTTCACATCGCGGGCACCAAAGGGAACTTGGGTGTCGTCTCTCATGGGGCTGTCAGGACCTTCCGTTATGACAGCCTTCATAACGCCTAAGAGTCACTGACGTCTTGAGGCCTGCCGACGCAGGACCTCTCAGAACCTTGCGCGAAGCACAACCTCGCCCGCCCGCTCTTCGCCAGGGAAATAGCGTTCATTCCCAAAGGCAAAGTCGGCCCGGCGCGCATAGCGCTGATCTGTGACGTTCCTGGCAATTCCGGCGATGCTGTACCGATCACTCAGCTGGATTTCCGCGCGAAGGTCCAACAGGTCATGGCCTGGATAGGATTCGGTGTTCGCGGCATTGGTCTCGTACTGGCCCACATGGGTGTAGGTCGCCTCAAAGGTGAAGCGGTCGTTCGGCGTATAAATCAGCCGCGCCGAGGCCAGGGTTTTGGGTGCGGTATCGACAAAGTCACCGTCTTCGATGGTCTCTGAGGCATTGCCCACCACCCGGTCAAAATCATAGCGATGCTCCGCATAGGTGCCGCTACCCGCGAGGGTCAGAACATCATTGATCGGAAGAGCCGCTTCAATCTCTACCCCGATATGGGTGGTCTTACCGTCGGTCACATTGAAGCCATCGGCATCACGGAAGAAGACGTTCTCTTTCTTCATCGCAAAGCCAGCAATCGTGAGATTGCCCCATCCCGCATCGGCGCGCCAACCGAGCTCCAAACTGTCCAAGGTTTCAGGCTCAATGTCAGAGACGTCCTGGTTGCTCTGAATGCGATAGAGCTCTGTTGTCTGAGGAGGACGTGCGCCGCGAGCGAGCGATAGATAGACATTCTGCTGATCATTGAGATCGTAAAGCGCTGCCACCTTGCCGGTCGCGACAGAGAAGTCGTCTGTCCGGTCCTCTGGACGCTGGAAACGCCCCACGGTTCCAGGCTCAGCCTCGGTCTCGTAATCATAATGGGTCAAGGTCCCGCGAAGCCCGGCTTGCAGCCGCAATTTCTCCGTCGCCTGATAAGAAAGCCGGGCGAAGGGCGCGGCCTCAATCGCATCGACATTGTAGTCGTAGTGAAGCCCCTGAACGAAGCTGAAGACCGTCGGGTTCTCTTGGAACTCACGCAGCGAGCCGCGGGTGGCATCAAGGTCAAAGCCTGCCGATAGCTCGAGTTTTTCTGTCAGTTGCCGGAAGGCGGTGCTCTGAAAACCAAAGCTTGTGTGCTCATTTTCTTCGAGCGCATCACCGGGAAGGAAGTGCTGCAGGAACTCCATATCCGTCCAGCGGAAGTAAGGCGTCACGGAGCCCGTCCAGCCCTTCCGTTCAAACGGCGTCTCCAAACTGATCAGGACATGGCGCACATCGCGGAAGGCTTCAGGGTTCGGATTGGTGCGGCGAAGGTCATCGTCTTCATAGGCATTGTCGCCGATCACAAAGCCAGCCGTTTCCTGCTCCAACTGATGGGTGGAGATGCGGAGCGTGCTCTTCTTGATCTTCACAGCCGTGGCTGATTTGAATTCGGTGGCACCCGAATCGTCTCGATACCCACCATCACGAAGGAAGCTCACCCCGGTCGATGACCGCTTGGTGCTGCCCGTGACAACGGCTTTGGTCCGTTGAAAGCTACCATAGGAGAGGCTTGCCAATCCAGGAGCTTCGCCTGCATCGGGGGTGATCACATTGATCGCACCATGCAGCGCGTTCGAGCCATAAGCGACATCGCCCGGACCTTTGACAATCTCAATCTGCTCCGTAAACGGAAAGCCTGCATCGAAGAGACCGTTGATGTTCGAGAAACCTGGTGCCCGCAGCGGCACGCCGTTCTGCAGATAAA
>CAWUIJ010000075.1:0-13660 GCA_963922235.1 uncultured Parvularcula sp.
GCCAGGTTCCCGATGGGGGTGAGCCAGGTGAGGCTGAGGCGAAACTCGAGGAAGACCTCAGAGTACGAATTACTTCTTACACAGAGCACTTGACGGCGATGGAGTTCCGGAAGGCATGCGCTGAGCTGCGCGCCATCTGGGTCCTCGGTAACGAATACCTGCAATCCGCTGCGCCTTGGGCGGTCTTTAAAGAGGATAAAGAGCGCGCCGGCATGATTGTGCGCACGGCGCTCAACTTGATTCCTCTCTACGCCACGCTGTCTGCGCCGGTGATCCCTTTCACAGCTGACAGGCTCGCGGGCGTCTTTGGGACCAGCACAGATCAATGGCCATCAGACGAGGGCAAACTTCTGGTCGCGCTGTCACGAGGGCAAAGTTTTGAACCACCTGCAGTCCTCTTCAAAAAGATCGAGGACGAGCAAATCGAGGCTTGGGCCGAGGATTTTGGCGCCCCTAAGGGTAATTGATCTTCAGATCGTCGGATCGATGACGAAGCCGCCAAAGATAAACCCTGACGAACCGACGGGTGCTTCGATGAAAAGATGGGCATACCGACGGCTTCGGGGAATATACTCGGCATCGATGCGTCGATCCCGATAGAGTTCGTAAAGCACACGGTCGACCTCTCCGATGACTCGGTGATGGCATGTCACGTGGACGTCTGCGTCGATGGGGTCAGTGTACATCGTGATGAACTTGCCGCGTTGGTCGCCATCGTTCTGCTGTCGGAGCCGACCCGGCGAAGACACCACTTTGTGACAGACGCCCTCTTCTCGGAGAACGGGCAAAACGCTGTCCGCGATTAATCTCGCCGAGGATAAGTCGCTGGTGATGTGGTATTTCCGGCAAGGATTTGGGGCTCGACCCCACTGAAGGTAATAAACACCGTCGGTGGGAGAATAGCCGCCAGCATCACCACTAACATAAAAGTCGTGAGGATTGTCGATCCCGGTTTCCATACCCTCCGCTTATCAGTGCGAAGGACCGAGAACAAGAATCCTTGGCAATGAATGCTGGGGAAACGCAGACTATTGGTTCGTGCTCTCAAAAATTTTATCAGCACTCGCCGCAACAAAACCCTGATAGAGGCCGCTGCCTGGAAGTTCGAAGCGCTTAGCGAACTCATAAAAGCAGCTCGGCAGTTCGAAAGTGCCGTCAGTGAACGCGACAGGCATTTTTGTTGCCATGGTCGAGCATTGCTCGAGGAAGACGTCGGGGGAGCCTTTGATCAGGCCGCCCGACGTGTTCATGGGGTAGCCGCTCTCTTCTATGAAGGCTGCTAGATCGCTGAGGTCGTTAAAGCTTGTGAGCTTGTTGACGAAAACCGTGAAGTGGTTAGCGCAAAATCCGAAGGCAGAGAGCCAAGCCGCATACTCGCTCTCCTCATAGAGGCGCTCATAGTCGGCGTGGGAGGTCTCCCAAAGTCGACCTTGATTGAGCAGCATTGGATCCGCAAGCTGAGCGTCCGATAGCTGATCAACAAGCGCGGTCATGGTCGCGCGAAGATCGTCCGAGAATTCTTCAAGCAAGAGCTCGGAGATAAAGACCTTGGGTAGATCCTGATCCTCATGTGCGTAGTACCGAGCGAAAAGGCGCTTGGCCTTGAACTCGTAAGTGTCCTGCGCCGTGTAGCCCACATCGAGGAAGGGTCGGGCGAGGTTATCGATACCGAGTCGCGGATCGTTCAGTGTTCGGAATGCGACATGATCGTTGATGATCGTCTCACCGCGCGATGACAGAAGGCGGTGCACCTCTTGGGCTTGCGGCGTGAGTGCCGCATAGCGGTCCCAAAGCTGATCAAAAAGCTGGTCGGGCGTCATCCCTCACTCCGCAGGTTTGGTATCAGTCGAAGGCTTGCGCTTAAAGGTGTCCTTGATGTTACCAATCAGGTCCACATCAGCGCCAGCGCGCTTCATGATCACATATTGCTGCACAACGCCGAGGAACGTGTTCCAGAACCAATAGAGGACGAGGCCTGCAGCGAAAGGTGCGAAAATGAAAATGAAGATGAGCGGAAGGAAGCCGAAGACCTGCGCCTGAACGGGGTCCGTAGGCGGAGGATTGAGTTTCGTCTGGACCCACATCGCCGCGCCCATGAGGAGAGGGAGGATACCGATGCCGAGGAACGGCCCAAGCAGCGGAAGAACAGTGGGGTCAAAGGGAAGGAGGCCAAACAGATTGAAGATGTTGGTCGGGTCCTGCTCAGCCAAGTCTCGGATATAGAGAAAGCCCTCATGGCGGATTTCAATCGTGGTGAAGAGCACCTTGTAGAGAGCGTAGAAGATCGGCATCTGCAGGAGCACAGGAAGGCAGCCAGCAGCCGGGTTGATCTTGTGCTTTTTATAAAGCGCCATGACCTCTTGCTGCTGCTTCACCCGATCGTCTTTGTACCGATCTTGCAGGCGTTTCATCTCAGGAGCGATCTTCCGCATGCCGGCCATGGAGACATAGCTTGCATTGGCAAGCGGGAAGAGAAGCGCTTTCACGACCAACGTCAGGAGGAGGATCGCCACACCGTAGTTCCCGGTGAGAATCGCGAAGAAATGCATGGTCTGGAAGATCGGACGGGTCAGGAAGAACAAAAAGCCCCAGTCCACGGCCTTATCGAAATCGGTGATGCCGAGATCTTTCTCATAGGCCTGGAGGGTCTCCACCACTTTCGCGCCGGCAAAGAGATGCGATGTGACGGTGGCCTGCTGGCCCGGCTCTAGGATGAAGCCGTCGAGCTGATAGCTCGAGCGATAGGTGGGTGTGCGCGCGTTTTCGACCTTTGTCAGCTTGAGTTCGAATGACTCGGTTTGCGGAGGAATTGCGGCGGCGAGCCAGTACTTATCGGTCACGCCAGCCCATCCGCCGACGCCTGACTCTTCGATGGCGTTTTTGGGCTTATCGAGCTTCTTGTATTTCCGTGCTTGAAGCTCGCCGCCGACGACACCGAGGGGGCCTTCAAACAGGATCATGAAGTTCTGAAGGTCGTCCGGAATGCCCTTTTGGACCGCAAAGCCATAAGGCAGAAGCGCTGCGGGATCATCGCCGCTGTTCACCACCTGGTGTTCGGTCGTGAACATGAATTTGTCATCGACAGAGATGGTGAGCTGGTGAGTCACGTCACCTGCCTGGCGGGTAAGAGTGACAGGCGTCTCAGGTGTCAGTTTTGCACCTTCTGGCGCTGACCAAACAACGCTGTCATCGCTCCGGCCGTCCACGATCAATCCCGACCGCAGGTAGGTCGCTGTCTGCGTTTGCCGCGGCGACAGGACGTGCACCATCGCTGAGCTCGGGTCGGTGGTGACGCGATAGTTCTTAAGCGACAGATCATCGAGCGTGGCGCCGCGAAGGTTCAGCGAGCCGATCACTTCTGGCGTTTCGATGGGAATCCGTCCCGGTCCTGCGTCCAGCGCATCGTCGCGGCTGAGCGAAGCGTCGACGCCAGCGACGGGGGAGACGAAATCGGAGGAGAGGTCGCCTGGTGTGTTGAGCTGCGCTTCAGCAGCGGCGGCTGCCGCCTCGCGCTGTGCTTCTTCTATAGCGGCCCGTTGCGGCGCCATCACAAGGGCTTCCCAACCCAAAAAGATCGCTGTCATCAAGACAATAGCGACGATTAAGTTACGGTCCATGAAGTGCTCTCTCTGGTCCCGAACAAGCGACGGCCGCTCGTCCGGTGGCATGTCTCAAATGGGCGTCAGGCGCCCGGTCGACCGCGGGGGTCTAGGAGGGCGGCGCGAAGCTCGTCAAGCAAAGCGCCATAGGGAATCGTGAGGGCTCTATCCCTCGCAAGCAGCACATAATCATGGCCGGGCGATGCGTGAAGCGGAAAGACGTCGCGGACTGCTGCGCGCAGGCGCCGTTTTATTCGGTTCCTCCGGACAGCATTTCCCAGTTTTTTGGTAACCGTCAGTCCAACGCGTGCGAAGTCATGCTCATTAGGGAGCACTTGCAACGTGAACGAGGGTTTTGAAATTCGCTTGCCTCGGCGCAGCCGGAGGAACTCCGCGCGGCGTCGGAGCGTCTGGACGGTTACGCCGACAGACGTTTGCGACCCTTGGCGCGACGTGCGTGAAGGACTTTGCGTCCACCCACAGTGCTCTTACGCGCAAAATAGCCGTGACGGCGTTTGCGCTTCAGGTTGCTGGGCTGAAATGTGCGTTTCATCGGAGACCACCGGCCAGAATTCTATAAAGACCGCGCGAATAACCAGAAACTTCCGCGTTGGTCAACGCATCAATCAGACACCCTTAGGAGATCGATCATGGCAGACGCGAGCAGCGTAGTGAGCACACCGGGCGAGGCGCCCACCATCACTCAAACCATCGAGGCCGATGTCTGCGTGATCGGCGGCGGATCAGGTGGCCTTACGGTTGCTGGCGGCGCGGGTCTCAGCGGCAAAAAAACCGTGCTGATCGAAGGCGCAAAGATGGGCGGTGATTGCCTCAACTACGGGTGTGTGCCGTCCAAGACGCTGATCGCTTCGGCAAAGGTTGCGGCTTCCATGCGGAATGCTGAGCGCTTTGGCATCAAGTCTGTCGACCCTGAGGTGGATTTCCTGCGCGTGATTGGCCGGGTGGCTGATGTGATCAATGACCTCGCTCACCACGATAGCCAGGAGCGTTTTGAAGAAGAGTTCGGCAACATCGTTCTGCGCGACCGAGGCTATTTCGTCGGGCCGCGTGAGGTTGTCTCTGGTACGACCAAAGTGATCGCTAAGCATTTCGTTGTGGCCACAGGTTCCTCTGCCTTTGTTCCGCCAATCGAGGGGCTCGACCAGGTCAGCTACCTGACCAACGAATCTGTCTTTGGGCAGACGTTCCAACCTAAGCACCTTCTTGTTCTCGGCGGTGGGCCGATCGGTTGCGAGATGGCGCAGGCGCACCGGCTCTTGGGCTGCGAAGTGACGGTCATCGAGATGGGCAAGATCTTCGGCAAAGATGATCCGGAGCTCGTCGATGTCGTCCGTCAGCGTTTGATCAAAGACGGTATCAATATCATGGAAGGCGCTGCAGCCACCAAAGTTGAGCAAAGCGGCCAAGAGATCACTGTAACGGTTAATGTGAACGGTGAAGAACAGCGGGTTACCGGCGATCAGCTCCTCGTGGCTGTCGGCCGGCGCGCAAATGTCGAGGGCCTGGGGCTTGAAGCCGCTGGGATTGAATACTCACCCCGTGGCATCAAAGTAGACAAACGCCTACGGACGACCAATCCGCGCGTCTATGGCGTGGGTGATGTGACGGGCGGTCGTCAGTTCACGCATGTTGCGGGCTATCATGGCCGGATTGCGCTGACCAACATTCTCCTCAAGTTCCTTGGCGGCAAAAACGAAGAAGAGATGGCGCCGTGGGTGACCTACACGGAGCCTGAGCTTGCCCATGTCGGCATGACGGAGGCGGAAGCGAAGGCGAAGGGCATCTCTTATGAAGTCGTCCGTGCACCGTTCATCGATAACGACAGAGCGAATGCCGAAGGTGAGACGGATGGGCTTCTGAAAGTTCTTGTCGGTCCTGGCGGGAAAATTCTCGGCGCCGATGTGGTGGGTGATCATGCGGGTGAAATCATCCAGCAGTTTTGCCTTGCAATCGCCAACGGCCTCAAAATGTCAGCGATCGACAAGATGATCGCTCCGTATCCGACTTTAGGTGAGATTAGCAAAGCGGCTTATGACGAGTACAGCTTCAAGAAACTTTTCACACCTTTCAACAAAGCTGCGCTCAAGCTGTTAGCGATGTTCGACTGATGAGTGACGACGGAGCCTTTTTCAAACGTGCGTTTCAGGCCTTGCGCCATGACACGCGCAATCTTGAGGGAGGCTTGGCTGTCATCAGGACGTATCTCTTGCAACAGGGCGATCCAGCCGCTGATCGCTATGCGCAATATCTCGATGATCGGATGACCGCGATCTTGGCGCTTGGGCGCCGGGCGGAGGAGCTTGGCGAGCCGAAACAGGCTGACCTCGGCGATGTGTCCTTGCGCGCAGTGATCGATGCTGCGCTCAAAAATCTAGGCGCTGGCCGGACGCGGGTCTCGGCGGCCCGCGAGGACGCAACGCTTACAGCCGACGAGGGCATGGCGATCAATGCGCTGACGGAGCTTCTCATGAATGCCGTTGAGGCAGGAAGCCAGGTCGATCTCACCATCGTGCCGCAAGGCGAGTTCATTGAACTGCATGTCACCGATAACGGCTCGGGTGTCCCGGAGCTTGCGGAAGCCCACCTCTTTTCGCCTTTCAAAGGCGCACGGCATCTTCGCGGCGCGGGCTTGGGCTTGCCGCTGGTGCGTGCACAGATGGAGGCGATGGGCGGCTCTTGCTACCTGATCGATACGGGTCCTGACGGATCGGTGTTCGGACTAAGATTTCCGCTCAGTAAGGGGTGATGTCCGCAGGCCATCGGCGGTGGAACCAAAGCCACTGATCAGGCCTGGCAAGGATAAAGCTTCCCAGCATATCGTTCACCTTCTCCGTCAGTTCCTCGACCGTTCCCTCGGATGTATCGATCGGTTCGTGCACGGTGGCGACAAAGCGCGAGCCTGGACGCCGCGTCAGTTGAATGGCGATGATCGGTAAGCCGTGCTTCTTAGCAAGCCGTGCAGCCGCCGGCGCTGTCATCGAAGGGTGGCCAAGCAGCGGTACTTCAATGCCGTCATTGAGCTTCTGATCCACCAGCATGTTGATGCAATAGCCATCTTTGACCGCTTGCAAGAGCTCCCGGCCGCCGCGTTTGCCTTTGGGGATTTGCAGGCGCCCAATGTGCTCAGCACGCAGATTGATAATATGCTGGTCAACGAGACTGTTGTTCGGCGCGCGATAGACCGTGGCGCCGCGAAGGCCGATGCGCTTCAAAACGATGCCGAGGGTTTCCCAGTTGGCAAAATGCCCAGAGACTAAGACAGCCTGGGCTTTGCCTTCGAGATAAGGCTCGAGAACCTCCCCGTTCTCGAGTGTGATGCGATCCGGCAGTTTGTCGAAATGGGCGTATTCCGCTGCCGTCCGGCCAAAATTGTCCCACACATCGCGCAGGATGGCTGAGCGCTCCGCTGGCGTCATATCAGGATAGATCAGCCGTAGATTGGCATCGCCTCGTTTGTTCACCTTGGGAATGAAAGGGCCGACGGTGCGTAACAAACGGCCCATAAAACCTGCCGCTTGTTCGATGGAGACATTTTTGAGGATTTTGAGGATGCCCAGAAAGAGGAAGGCTTCGATCCGCTTACCAATCGTCAGCTTGCGGTTCGAGCGAACTGCAGGCAGCGCGATATCAGCATCCCAGGGTTTTTCGTTCTGTAGCGACGTGTCGCTCATAAAACCTCCTCGATGACCCGAAGGACCTCGTCGCCTCCGCGCCACCTCATGATGCCTGGTATGGCTGTCACACCGTCCCTTTGCGATGGTGCGAGCCGCATCAGGTCCTTCTCGGTGGTCACCAACCTTGCGCCATGTGTTTTAGCGTCCAACCTAAGCTGTTCAAGTTCATCGGGTTTGAAGGGGTGATGATCGGGAAAGGCGCGAAAATCCACCAGCTCGCCACCGCCCTTGACCAAAGACATCTTAAACCGCTCCGGCCTACCAATCCCGCAAAACGCGAGGAGCGGGCCTTGGGGTATAGCTGCCTCGTCGATGGTGAACCAAGCCTCAGCGACGGGATGCTCACCAGCGAAGCTGCGAAGGCTCTCCGGCGTGGTCTCGTGCTCAGAGGCCAGAACGCTCACGACCGCGTGGGACCGTGCGCGGGCCGCTTCAGGCCTTTCGCGCAAAGGACCCGCAGGGAAGACTTCGTGATTGCCAAAGAGGCTGTTCGCGTCGACCAGCAGCAAGGACCGGTCCTTCACGATGTGCGGGTTTTGCAAACCGTCATCCATCAGGATCACCGTGGCGCCAGCATCTGCAGCCATTTTCGCACCGGCTGGTCTGTTGCGACTGACAACGACCGGGAAGTCCCGCGCCAGCATGACGGGCTCGTCGCCGACTTCCTCGGCCGTGTGCGTGCTCTCCACATGAAGTGGTCCCGGCAAGGAGCCGCCATACCCGCGCGTCAGAATATGCGGTGTGTGGCCAGAGGCTTTGAGAGCACTGGCAAGCATGCGGACGAACGGGGTTTTGCCAACACCGCCCATGGTGGCATTCCCTACACAGACTACCGGGCAATTCGCTCGGTATGGGTCAGCTCTGTTCAGTCGGCGCTGAACCTCATGATGATAAATCGTACCAAGAGGAGAAAGCAGCTTGGCCAGCAAGCTTGTGTTGGGAGCGGCTTGCCAAAACGGAGGCGCGCTAAGGCTCATGAGTGGCCGATACCTCCTCGCAAAAGCACCGGACCGAGCGCCACAAGCAAAGTGTCAAGAACGGTCTCAGCACTTTCATCCGCCCACGTCTTGGCTTGTTCAGCCATCGCCTGACGCGTCATAGGGTCATCGAGCAAACGACCAAGCGCGCCTGCAAGATCACGCTCGTTACGAACCAGCGCCGCGCAACCATTTTTGCGCATTTCCTTATAGGTGTCAGCAAAATTGAAGATCTGCTCGCCATGCATAATCGCGCAGCCAAGCCGCGCTGGCTCGAGCGGATTGTGGCCACCAATAGGCAGGAAGCTCCCACCAACAAATGCAATGTCGCTGATGGAATAGAACACGCCAAGTTCTCCCAACGTATCGGCAAGATAGACTTGTGTTTCGGGCGTGATCGGGTCGTTGTTGGATCGTCTGGCTGTTGTGAAACCCATGTCACGACAAAGGGCATCAATCTCATCGGCACGTGCAGGGTGGCGCGGCGCGATGATCAGAACGGTCTCCGGCGAAGGCGACAGAATTTCTCTGTGTGCTGTTAGAGTCATCAACTCTTCACCGTCATGTGTGCTTGCCGCGAGCCAGCGGCGGCGGTCGCCGATGGCGTCCCTCAACTCCGCAATCAATTCAGGCGAGGCGGGGAGAGGCTCAGCTGCATGTTTCAGATTGCTGAGCGTTTTGACATTTCTTCCGCTGAGCGTTCGAAACCGTTCGGCGTTTTCTTCATTCTGCGCCACCATCACATCGAATACGGACAAAAGCTCCCGCGCCGCGCCAATGCGTCCTTGCCAGTTTTGGAAGCTCTTTGGCGACATACGCCCATTGATCAGCGCCATGGGGATTTCGCGAGCCTCGCACTCCCCAAGAATCACGGGCCAGAGTTCAGACTCAACGAAAAGGGCTGCATCGGGGCGCCAGTGGTCGAGAAACTGCCGAACAAAATGCTTCTGATCCATCGGCACATATTGATGGATCGCATGGCTTGGCAGGCGTTTGGCCATCAGAGCCGCCGACGTCACCGTGCCCGTGGTGACCAAGAAGTGGAGACCCGGATGGCGTTTGGAGAGAGCCTCGATCAGCGGAAGGATCGAAAGGCTTTCGCCGACCGACGCGCCGTGGAGCCACAACAGAGAGCCGTCTGGCCGGGCAACCGAGCTTTTGCCCCGCCGCTCATCAAGCCGCGCGGGGTCCTCTTTGCCCCGTTTGACGCGCCGTTTGAGGGCGACATTGGCCACGGGTTTCAAAAATCCAGTGGCAGCGCGGTAAGTTTTGAGGGACCACGCTCTCTTCTCCGCCATGAAAGGCTCCATCGATCGATACGCTCACCGCGCAGCACACGCGCAGATCAGACCTCAACATTTGCGGCCTCTGACGGCGATCTATAGACCCACACTTCGCCGCTTGGCAAAGGAAGCTATGGTTGCCCCCCCTCGTTCAGCCCTTTTGAGGATCTGGCAGGAGCATTTGGCCCGCTACACGGGCCGATTGCTCCTGGCGCTTGTGTTTATGGGCGGCCTTGCGGCCGCTGAAGTGGGCTTTGTTCTCGCCACCGAATGGATCTTTGCGGGGCTCGAGCCTGACCGAAGCACTCGCTTTGAGAACGTGTCGCCGCAGGATGTGATCATCTTCGGGCCGATCCTCGTGATCGTGTTGGCTCTCGGCCAAGCTGGATTTTTCTATCTCCAGGCCATCACCGCCCAAGGGGTCGGGGCATCCGTTCTGAGGGACATCCAGGGCCGGATGTATGGCGCGATCGTTCGCTATGACGTCATGCAACTCAAGGGCAGGGGCCGCGAGGGCGAGAACCGCCTGGGTGGCCTGGTCTCGCGTTTCACCAACGACATGAACGTGCTCAATGACTCACTGCGCCGCGTTCCCAATGCTGCCCGCGATATCGTGCGGCTCATCGGCTTCATCTCGGTCCTTTTGTTTTTGGATCCGATCCTTTTTGGGTGTGTGCTGCTGATCTATCCGTTGATCGGCCTTCCGATCACAATCATCGGCCAAGCCATCCGGCGGCTTGCTCGCAAAGTGCAGAGCCAGATGGGAGACATTACTGGCCTTTTGACAGAAAGCCTCGCCGGGCAGGAGATGGTCAAAAGCTACCGGCTGGAAGCCACGGAGACGGAGCGCCTGGAGAGTGCCTTTGAGGAGCGTCGCCGCCTTTTCATGCGGTTGATCCGCCTGCGGGCTGCCAATGAACCCATCATCACAGTCATCGGCGCTTTGTCGATCGCCTTCATTATCGCGATTGCTGCGTTTCGGATCGATCGCGGCCTGCTGACCGGGCCGGAGCTTGTCGCCTTCCTGGTCGCTATGGCTCTTCTCTCCCAGCCCGCGCGGGGCCTGGGGACATTGAACGCTGTGCTCCAAGAGGGTTTGGCTGCCCTCGAGCGGGTCTTTGGCGTGATCGATGACCTTCCCGTGATCACCAGTCCCGAGAACCCTTTGCCTCTCAACGTCGAAAAAGGTCGTGCACCAACGATCTCGTTTCAAGACGTGGCTTTTGCTTATGAGAGCGAAACGCCCATTCTGAAGCGCTTCAGCCTCGATGTTCCTGCAGGCGCGACGGCTGCACTGGTCGGGCCGTCGGGCGCAGGCAAATCGACGGTCTTCGGTCTTCTTCCAAGGTTCTATGACCTTGGACAGGGTGACATTGTGATCGATGGGACCAGCGTCGGGGATGTTGCGCTGTCAGATCTCCGCGGATCGATCAGCGTGGTGAGTCAATCTCCCGTTCTCTTTAACCTCACTGTTGCTGATAATATCCGTATGGGGCGTTTAGATGCTACGGACGAAGAGGTGCGCGCTGCTGCCGAGGCTGCCGCCGCGGACCGGTTCATCAGCCGACTTCCTTCAGGATACGACACCCAGGTGGGCGAAGGAGGCAATGCCCTTTCAGGCGGGGAACGCCAGCGCGTCGCTCTTGCACGCGCTTTCCTAAAGGACGCGCCGATCTTGCTTCTCGATGAGGCCACCTCGGCGCTTGATGCGGAGAGTGAGCGGTTGATCGAAGCCGCTATGCTGCGCCTCCGCGAAGGCCGGACAACCCTGATCATCGCTCACCGGCTTTCGACCATCCGCGATGCCGACGTGATTGCGGTCATGGATGCAGGCGAGGTCGTTGAACAAGGCAACCATGATGAGCTTGTGGGGAAGGGCGGGCTCTATGCGCGCCTGGTGGCGCTGCAAGATCGCCAGGTGGAGCCCTTATGACCCCTTTTCAGATTGGTCTCTTGATTGCCATCTGTGCCTCCTGGGGACTTCATATGGCGGTCGTGAAGGTGACGATGGATCTCATCAGTCCACTTACCTATGTTGCTATGCGTATGGGGATCATTGCCGTGATCCTCTCGCCGCTTTTGCGTTGGTACCCAGGTCAAATGCTCCGTGTGGCGATAGCAGGTGCTTGCTTTGGTAGCCTCAACTATGCATTTATGTTCACCGGGATCATGCTGACCAACGCGTCCATCGGATCCGTGGTCGCTGAAACCTATGTGGTGATCGCGACGATCTTTGGTGTGGTGTTCCTCGGTGAGACGGTGGGGTGGCGCCGGATTTTGGGCATCGCTGCGGCCATTGTTGGTGTGTTGATCATTGCAACGGCAGAGGGGGACCTTGTCGGTAGCCGAAACCTTCCTCTTGGCGCTTTCCTCATCGTTTTGGGTACAGCAGCTGAGGCGACAGCTGCGCTGTTCATCAAAACCATCAAAGGCGTGAAGCCACTGGCGCTTCTCGCCTGGTTTGGTGTCGTTGGTTTCGTCCTGACAACGATTTTGGCGCTCCTGTTCGATACGGACCATTTCGCCTGGATTGGTGAGGGGGCAACCGTACCTGTTGCCTTGGCGACCCTCTACTCCGTACTGGTGGCGTCGATCTTTGGACAGACGAGCTACTACTATCTCCTCCAGCGCGTGCCTTTGAGCATCATCGCGCCTTCGGGGCTTTTGATCACGCTCTTCGCCGTCATGGCTGGTGTGTTTTGGCTGGGAGAGCCCCTGACGCTGCGGATCGTTCTTGGTGCTCTTTTGGTGTTGAGCGGCGTGGCTGTGGTTCTGTTCCGCTCCCATGAGCCAGATCGGAAGCAAGTGCTGGCGGCCAATGCCGTCCGAGCCGAGGCCGAGGCCCGCTTTGATGCGAGCGAGAATGTGGAGGTCGAGGCGCCGTGATGCTGGAACTTCAGCATACGCCATCACCCAACCACGGTGACCGGAAAGGCCGTGAAGTGTCGCTCGTCGTGTTGCATTACACAGGCATGAAAACTGGTGGTGAAGCGCTTGAGCGGCTTTGCAGTGCTGAGGCGGGCGTCTCCGCACATTACCTCGTCGAGGAAGACGGCCGCGTCTTCAGCCTTGTGCCGGAGTACCGGCGCGCTTGGCACGCGGGCGTCTCGTCATGGGCAGGGGAGGCGGATATCAATTCCGTCTCTGTAGGGATTGAAATCGTCAATCCTGGGCATGAGCACGGCTACCGTGCCTTTCCCAAGACTCAAATCGAGTCCCTCATCCCGCTCCTGCGCGGCATTTGCGAGCGCCATAGTATCGCCAAGGAGCGGGTCGTCGGCCATTCAGATGTGGCACCGGACAGGAAAGAGGACCCTGGCGAGCTCTTCCCTTGGGACCGATTGGCGGGCGAGGGGCTGACTTTGCCGACCTGGTCAGGGGATGCGGCTCACGTTTCTATGTCGAGCGATGAAGCAAGTGAGCTCTTGACGCGGATCGGTTACGGTGTGGATCTCTATGGCCTCGACGCCTGCGTGACCGCCTTCCAACGGCGGTTCTACCCACGAGCGCTGGGCCAGGGCCTTGATGAGGGTACCCTCTCGGCGATCAAGGGCGTCAGTGCGCTTTAGCCAAAAACGCCCATGCGCAGGACCGCCCATCCGACAATCAGGACGAAAATCGCAAATCCAATGAAGCTCGTGCTCTTGTTCATGAGAGCCCCTTAGCAGGCGGCTGAGCCTTGAAACATGCGGCGATCAGACCAAGGCGCGCTCTTCGAACGGATGAGGCATCGGCAGGACAGCGCGCCGCCTCATCTGACGCAGCACGAGGTACAGGAACAGTCCGAAGGGTCCTGCCATGAAGGTCAGGAAGAGTGGGATGATGATCAAAAAATGCGGAACGCGTGACACGCGGGCATCACGAACCATCCAGGCGCCCACAAAGAGATCGAAGGCCAAATAATGGACCCAACCGATCAAGGCCGCCCACGGATTGCTCAAAAGCGCCATGACGCTCTCGAGCGATCCAAAGCTCTGACCATCGAAACCGTTACCATCCGCATAGAGCTTAAAAAGGCCTGCCGCGTAAACAAACGAGAGCAAGGGCACGACCACTCCAAAAGCAAGCGCTTGCGGACCCTTCCAGCGCGGCAAAACAAGCGGCAC
>CAWUIJ010000076.1:0-13233 GCA_963922235.1 uncultured Parvularcula sp.
GAGATCAGCGCGGCGAGGATCGATGACAAAGCAATCGGTGCAAAGATCGAAAGCGCGTAGTTGGACAGCACGACCTCAAGCGCGAAAAGAACACCCGCAATCGGCGCGTTGAAGGCCGCCGACACGGCTGCCGCCGCTGCGCAGCCAAGCAGCATGCGGCTGTCTTTGGCGGACAGGCCCACGCGCTTGGTCAGGAACACCGAGATGGCGCCGCCCATCAGGACCGCGGGGCCTTCCCGACCAGCACTCCCGCCCGTGCCAAGCGCAATCGCGCAAACCGCCGTATTGATCAGTCCACCCCGCATCGAGATAGCCCCGGGTGGCCTGGCGCGGGCCTCAATCACCTCGGCGACGCCTTGGCAGCGGATATCGGGATTGATCCCCAACCGCCGCGAGAGCCAGAGAAGCAGTGCAACGGCCATGCCGCCGACAATCGGCACGATGAACGCCCGCGTCGGTGAGAGTGTCCTTGCGCCCTGTGCGAGCGTTTCACTGCCGGTGCCGTAGCTCTGCTCGGTGATGAACTCGATCAGCACCGCAAAGCCGACAACACCGTAAGCGGTCAGAACCCCGGTCAGGGCGGCAAGGCTCCACAATTTGACATCCGTCATCGTTTCGGCGCGCTGCGCCGAATGTTTGAGCCAAAGCTGAAAACGGGTGAAGACGGTGGAACTCATCAGTGGTTACATCGGCTATCACCGATTCCTCCGGCTGTCAGCGCTACGCGCTGTTCAGGTTTGGCCATTTCGCATCAAAAACTTCGCATGGCCGTGGCGGATGCTTCCCGCTAGGGAAGAGCGGTGAGTTATGGTAACCGCCCGGGAACGGGTTGGGAGATGAGAACATGCGCCTTGTTTTGGGATTGGCTGCCGCGACAGCAGCGCTTGTGACAGTTTGGCCGGCAAATGCCGATGCACAGGATCGGCGGACGCGCGCGCGGCTCGAGGCCCTCGAAGAGCAGATCCAGGATCTCCAAGGCACGGTTTACGGCGCTGATGGCGCGGCTGGTGCGAATGTCAGCTATCAAGGCGCGAACCCTGGCGGCCAAAGCGCCGGTGCGGGCGCGGCTGGTGATACGGCGGTGCGGATTGGCGCTCTCGAGTCAGAAGTGCAAAGCCTGACCGGTCAGATTGAAGAGCTCAACTACCGGCTCAACCAACACCAAGAGCAGATGCGCCGCTTCATTGAGCTGGAGTTTCCCGGCTATGCCAGTGCGCTTGAGGGCGGGCAGGGCGACTACTCACCCGCCAATGCTGTGGTCGGCGGTCCAGTCGATCTCGTCGGCGGCAACGGAATGGACGATGGCGGCTTCGATAGTCCGGACTCTGCCTTTCGTGCAGGCCGGGCGGCTCTTCTTGAGGCGCGCTATGCCGAAGCGGAACTGGCCTTTGTCAGCCTGATCGAAGACTACCCCAATGATGTGCTGGCGTCGGATGCTTCATTCTATCTCGGCGAGACCTATCTCGCGCAGGGCGATCTTGGTGCAGCGGCTCGCACCTATCTCGATTTCATCCGGACCTATCCCCAGGATGACCGCGCGCCCGAAGCGCACCTCAAGCTCGGTCAGGCCTTTGCGCGGGCGGACAAGTCGAACGAAGCCTGCCGGGTATGGCAACGCGGACTTGATCAGTACCCCCGCATGGACAGCGACATGCGTCGCCGCATCACCGACACGCGTGAGGCGACCTGCAGCTAACCTGGCCCATCCCCGCTGACGAACCGGCGGCCATCGCCGTCTCCGGCGGAGCTGATAGCTTTGCCTTGCTCCATTGGGCGCATGAAGCTGGCTATCCAGTTGTTGCTTTGACCGTCGACCACGGCTTGCGGCCTGAATCGGCGGCGGAGGCCAAGGTCGTCGCGGATTGGTGCCGTGCACGGAAGATCGATCACGAGACCTTGGTGTGGGAGGGCGAGAAGCCCCAGACAGGCATCCAAGAAGCGGCGCGTAACGCCCGCTATCGGCTTCTTTGCGAGGCTTGCGAGCGCCTCGGGATCAGTCACCTCTTCACCGGCCACACGGCAGACGATCAGGCCGAAACTGTCTTCATGCGGTTGCGGCGAGGCGCTGGGCGCGGCCTTGCCGGCATGCCAGCGAAGCGGCAGATCGCGGCGGGGCCAGGGGAACTCATTACCCTCCACCGCGTGATGCTCTCTGTGCGGAGGGGGCCGGCGCGGGCCTATGCCGAGGACAAGGGGCTACCCTTGATCGATGATCCGTCCAATGAGGATGAGGGGTATGAGCGGGTGCGGGTCCGCGCGCTGCTAGCGGCGCTAGAGCAGCAGGGCTTGCTGACGGTGGAGGCACTTTGCCGTAGCTCGATGCGACCCGGACCAGACCACGCCTTTCACTTTCGTCCGTGGCATGACGGAGCCATTGTCTTCTCCGATGTTGGTGACCTCCAGGAGCAGCGGGCAGGTGCAGTCGATGCTATCCTTGATGCACTTGGCTCAGGTTCGTCATCCCGGGCGAAGCGTAGCGAAGAACCGGGACCCATGGCTGAACACAACCCGGATGCGCGCCAAGCCTGTCCTGTCGGTGATGGATCCCGGATAAGCGCTGACGCGCTTTCCGGGATGACGGAGAATGGTGTGATGATCGCTCCTATGGGGACGAACGGTCTCGTCTGTCTTCGAGAACCCGCTGCCCTCTTAGGCCGCGCTGATGGCACACCCGGCCTTGCTCCCGTGGCTGCTCCGCCCGGTTCCAAGCACCTCTTCGATCGCCGGTTCATCGCCCAAGTGCCATCCGATGCGCCCGAGGGCCTCGAACTCCGCGCCCTCGGCCAGCTCCTCCCAAAAGACATCGCGACCTCAACCCTCGACCGGCAGCGGATTGCGACCTTGCCGGCCCTGGCCAAGGGCGGGGAGCTCACCCATCTTCCCGAACAGGCAAGAGATGCTGTGACAAACGCGCTTTCCGGTTGGAAGGCGTGTGACGGTTTCTTATCTACCTGTATCGGGACATTCCCGGCACGTTCCCTCCTGGCCGAACGGTTCGCTGGGGACGTGATAAGATTTTAAGCCCGAGCCTGCAGGTTCGGCGAGATGAACGAGGAAGATCCTATGAACGGTCGTCACTGGATGGTGTGGGGGTTGATGCTGGTCGTCGCCCTGATGCTTGTCTATTTCTTCTCAAGCGCCACGCCGACCCAGGCTATCGATCAGCTGAGCTATAGCGAGTTCCGCGAATATGTTGCGGAAGGCGCTGTCGAACGGGCCCGCATTGAAGAGAATGTCGTCACCGGCGACCTCTCCAATGGTGCGCGCTTTGTCACCAATGTGCCGCGAGGTTCTGAGGCGGCTGAGATCCTCTACCAAGGCGGTGTCCAGGTTGAGGTGATCCCGCCGCAAGAAGCGCCGCTTCTTTTGCAGGTGCTGATCAATCTCCTGCCGATCCTTCTGATCCTCGGCCTCATCTATTTTGCGATGCGCCAGATGCAGGCGGGCTCGGGCAAGGCCATGGGCTTTGGCAAATCCAAGGCGAAACTCCTGACTGAGAAGCATGGCCGGGTCACCTTTGGTGACGTTGCGGGGATTGATGAGGCGAAAGAAGAGCTCGAAGAGATCGTCGACTATCTGAAAGACCCGATGCGGTTCCAACGCCTGGGCGGGAAAATCCCCAAAGGCGCGCTGCTCGTCGGCCCTCCAGGTACCGGTAAGACGCTTCTTGCGCGGGCGATCGCTGGCGAAGCGAATGTGCCGTTCTTCACCATCTCCGGTTCTGACTTTGTCGAGATGTTCGTCGGTGTCGGCGCTAGCCGGGTCCGGGACATGTTCGAACAGGCGAAGAAAAACGCGCCCTGCATCATCTTCATCGACGAGATCGACGCTGTCGGCCGATCGCGGGGCGCAGGCCTTGGCGGCGGCAATGATGAGCGTGAGCAAACGCTGAACCAGCTCCTTGTGGAGATGGACGGCTTTGAAGCGAATGAAGGGATCATCTTGATCGCGGCGACCAACCGTCCTGATGTTCTCGATCCTGCTCTCTTACGTCCAGGCCGGTTTGACCGTCAGGTCGTCGTGCCGAACCCTGACCTTGTGGGCCGGGAGAAGATCCTTGGCGTGCACATCAAGAAAGTGCCGCTCGGTCCTGACGTGAAGATCCGCGATATCGCGCGCGGAACCCCTGGGTTCTCAGGCGCCGACCTTGCGAACCTGGTGAACGAAGCGGCGCTTCTCGCGGCGCGCCGGTCCAAGCGCATCGTCACGAACAAAGAGTTCGAAGACGCCAAAGATAAGATCATGATGGGCGCGGAACGCCGCTCCACGGTCATGACCCAGCGCGAAAAAGAGCTGACGGCTTATCACGAGGCGGGCCACGCTATCGTGGCGCTCAACGTGCCGTCGACAGACCCTGTGCACAAAGCGACGATCATTCCGCGCGGCCGTGCCCTTGGCATGGTCATGCAGCTGCCTGAGCGCGACAAGTTTTCGATGTCGAAACAAGAAATGACGTCGCGGCTTGCGATCCTCATGGGCGGCCGCGTCGCCGAAGAGCTCAAGTTCGGCAAAGAGCACGTGACCTCGGGCGCCAGCTCGGACATCGAGCAAGCGACCAAAATGGCCAAGGCCATGGTCACCCAATGGGGCCTGACCGATGAGCTGGGTCCTGTCGCCTATGCTGAGGATCAAGGCGAGGTCTTCCTAGGTCAGCAGATCGCTCGCTCCGGCGCGATTAGCCCTGACACAGCGAAGAAGATCGAGGACCTGATCCGTGGTCTCATCGACACAGCCCATCAAGAAGCGCATCGCATCCTCGGTAAGGATCACAAGGACGATTGGATCAAACTCTCCGAGGGGCTCCTCGAATACGAGACGCTCACTGGGGAAGAGATCAAAGCGCTCCTGCGCGGCGAAGACATCATCCGCGATGATCCAGAAGAGCCGACCAGCCCACCGCCAAGCTCGGTGCCGACGTCGGGTCAGCCCAATTCTGGCCCCCTCGGTGGTCCGGAGCCGCAGGGCGCCTAAGGGCGAGCTGCACGTCGGACTTCGCCCTCTTAGGGCACAGCGCTAATCCCCTGCTGTGAGCAGGGGATAGGTGTTTATGGCGGCGGCGAACCAAGCAGAATTCACGGATTCAAGAGCTGTCTATCTCACCGCTGGCGGCTGGGATGATCAGGGCCGGCGTTCGGGAGGGATTGTCCTCCCCAAGGAGCAATTGCTTCGACCGGGAACGCGCCTCATGCGCGCCTACCATCCCACGCACAAATTTGGGCAGTGGTGGGCAACGCCGGCGGAAGTTCTCGCGATCGGCAACCACTTTAAGATGGGTTCGGCAGCGTTCTCGATTGGCCGTCCAGAAGGGCAGAGCATCCTTCACGCGGTCTTCGCCGTGCGGCTCGACTGGGCCCAGACCGACGCTGACAAGACGAACAATGTGGATATCAAACACCTCAGCCGCTTTGTCGTGATTGAGTTGAAACAGGGCCTCAAGGCTATGGTGGGGGAAGGCGGTGATGCGCCGTCCGAAGACTGGAGCCACCTGCAGAAGGCATTTCGCATTGATAACGGGCACGGGGGGCAGCGACGCGTGCAGCAGGTCTTTATCCCCAACATCTACAGGTATGAGGACGCCTTCACTGAGCTGACCCCTGATCCCCTGCGGGATCCTTCGCGTTTGGCGGAAGTCGAAGTGGAGAAAGCTTTCCTCGAGGCGGCCGCGCGGCACGCGAAAGTTTCATGAACCTCCTGCCCGCGTTTAGGAAAACGAAGCAGGGTGCTTTCCTATCACACTTGCTGGTGTTAACGTCCCGTTAGCGAATTCTCGGGGATCCACCATGCGGCCAAACTTTTACGCGATCGATGCGATCGCTTTTGGCTTCCGTTTTGCGATCACAGGACTACCGACGGCTCTGCGCCTGGGGTGGCTTCCGTTTTTGATCGTCACGGCAGCTTCTGTTCAGATGACTTCGGACTTCATGCATGCAGGCATTGATCCGATGGAAACCGTCCGGAGCGGCTTTGGCTCTCTGATGGACGGCGGCGCAGAGCTCGAATTCGAATGGGAAACCGAGGGCGACTACGCTGAGCTTTCATCAATGACAGGGGTTTGGGGACTGCTGTCGCTGCTGGGTTATGTGCTCTTCATTCCGTCGATCGTTGCGCTGCATCGCCAAGCCGCAAATGTGGAAACACGGGGCGGCTTCCTGCCTGCCTTTGGCGGTCCTGAGTGGCGGTTCTTGGCGTCATTCTTGATCATGCCCCTTGTGTTGGTAGGGGTCGCCTTAGGTTTCAGTCTTCTGGCCATGCTCGGCGTGTTTGCTGGCGAAGCCACGGGCATCGAGTTGCTCACGGTTCTCGCAGGACTCATTGTTGCTTTTGGTCTGTTTTGGTTCCTGATCCGCTTCTCGCTCTTCCAGCCGCATGTGGCTGTGACCAACACGCTGAGCATCCCAGCGGCCGTTGGTCTGACGGCAGGGCGCTTCTGGAAGCTCTTGGGTACCTTCATTCTTGTCAGCCTCATTTTTGCGCTGGTTGCGATTGCGTGGGCGGTTGTGTTTGGCACGGCCATGGCTGTGACGGAGTTTGGTTCCGCGGCCTTTATCGGTACATCCATTGTCGGATCGGCTGCGAACGTCCTGATCTCCATCATCGGCTACGGCATTATCGGCCGAATCACCGGCGATTTGCTCGGTACGACAGAGCTTGATGAGCCTTATTCTGACGACCCATCAGACGACGATGATGGTGAGGCGTTTGAAGACATCCTTGCCGACGACGAGGCTGACTATGCTGCGCACGAAGCCCAGCGCGATGAGGCCACGGATATGGCTTATGCTGACGACGGTTCGAACGGTATGATGCGCCGCATGGGCCATGAAGAGGCGCGTCACACCTATGAGCCTCCTGCCGATGAAGCGGCTCCAGAGCCTGAGCGCCGGAAGTCGTCGGTCAAATTTGTGCGGACTCGGTTCCGCTAAACCCGACACGCCATGCGTTGAATTTTCCATGGGCCGGGGCTTAGCCTCGGCCCATGCGTATTTTTGGTATCGTCAACGTGACCCCCGACAGCTTCTCCGACGGGGGACGGCTAGGCTCGGTTCAAGCTGCGATCGACCACGCGCTCCGGCTCGAAGATGAGGGCGCTGACGTTCTCGACATCGGCGGAGAGAGCACACGGCCCGGCGCGGACCCGGTGAGTGCCGATGACGAGCGTGCACGGGTCTTGCCTGTGATTGAGGGCCTCAAGGCCAGAACCTCCGCGGCGTTATCCATCGATACGCGTAAGACCAGCGTGGCAGCGGATGCGCTCGATGCAGGTGCGGCCATCTGGAATGACGTGAGCGCCTTGCGTGACGAGGGCGCGCTAGAGCTCGCCGCGAAGGCAGGCTGCCGCGTTGTTCTCATGCATATGCAAGGTGATCCCACGAGCATGCAGAACGCCCCCCGCTATGAGGGTGTGATCGACGAGGTTCTGGCGTTCCTCACTGCACGTATCCATGCCTGCATGGCTGCGGGATGTCGGCGTGAGGATCTCATTGCGGACCCTGGGATCGGTTTTGGCAAAACGCTCGAGCATAACCTTGAGATTTTCGGTGGCCTCGAGCGTTTCAACGCACTCAACGTGCCCCTCATGCTGGGAGCAAGCCGAAAGAGATTCATCGCATCCCTTGACCGTGAAGGACCAGCTGATGAGCGCCTCGGCGGTAGCATCGCGGCGGCTCTCCGAGCGTTGGAGGCCGGATTTGCTTGGGTCCGCGTGCATGATGTGGCGCAAACGCAACAGGCGCTCGTGGTCGCTCAAGCCATCGCGGAAAAAATAACGTCTTGAGTTTGCTTAACGATTGACGACCGGCTTGGTGTCGTGATATTGTAATAAAATACGAGGGGTTTTATCATGGAAAAACTAACCGCTGCGGCTTTGGCCGCTGCATTCGCACTCGGTTCGCACGCTCACGCTGCTAACCTGATTACAAACGGAAGCTTCGAACACTTTGACGACGCTTTTGAGGTCTTCGACGGTGGCAATTGGAAAGTGTATAATGCACTTCCAGGTTGGACAGTCGAAGAAGGCCCTGGTATTGAGCTTCAGACTCATGATACAGTGGGCTTCGCTCCGCAACATGGCACATACTACGCCGAGCTTGATAGCCACCCTGGGCCCGATTCCAACTCGCGGATTGAGCAAACAATCGAAGGCCTCGACGCTGGGTCATACCGGCTCTCGTTCTACTATGCTCCGCGCACGCACGACCCACACACCAACGGCATCGCGTTCGGCGCGGAAGGCATCGGCAGTCATGCCGTCACTGGCACCAGTGATCCAGTGCGCGAGTGGCAGCTCGTGACCTATGACTTCGTTGTCGATGCTATGGGTCCTGTGACCATCTTCTTCGAAGCTGGCGGTACAGCGGATACACTCGGCGGCTTTGTTGACAACATCCAGCTGGAGGCCGTGCCTCTTCCTGGTGCTGCGGCCTTCTTGCTGACTGGTCTTGCTGGTCTGGGCATGGCTCGCCGCAAGCGCGCTGCCTAATTCAAGATATTGGTCTTGTAAGAAAAACCCGGCTTCGGCCGGGTTTTTTTGTGGGCATGTCGGTCTTATCCAGGCCAGCGGAGGGGTTGCCTTCGTTCTTCTAAGGTTCATCGGTTTCCGGTAGAGACCTGACCAACCGGAGGAAGGTGATGCGCGGCGACGATACCCCGAGAGAGCGTAAGGTTTTCGGCACCGATGGTGTGCGCGGTCCCGCGAATGTGGGCCCGTTGACGCCTGAAGGGGTGTTGAAACTGGGCATGGCTGCCGGTCGCGTCTTCCGTCGCGGGGATCATCGCCACCGCGTGGTGATCGGAAAAGACACCCGACTTTCCGGCTATATGATTGAACCAGCCCTGACAGCCGGCTTTATCGCGGCCGGGATGGATGTCCTTCTCTTGGGACCCATTCCAACGCCCGCTATGGCGATGCTCACCCGGTCGATGCGCGCGGATCTGGGCGTGATGATCTCAGCCAGTCATAATCTCTACCACGACAATGGCCTCAAGTTTTTTGGACCAGACGGGTACAAACTGTCCGATGAGACAGAGCTCGAGATCGAGGCGCTGATGGAGGAGGGCCCCTCGGTAGGGCTTGCGAAAGCGGACAAGCTTGGGCGCGCCAAACGGGTCGATGACGCGAGCGCGCGTTACATTGAGTTCGCAAAAGCCACGTTGCCGCGGCGCCTTGCCCTTGATGGGGTGCGGGTCGTTGTCGATTGCGCCAATGGCGCGGGCTATAAAACCGCGCCGGTGGTTCTTTGGGAACTGGGCGCTGACGTGAAGACCATTGGTGTGAGTCCGGACGGTTTCAATATTAACGAGGGGTGCGGATCAACCGCCCCTGGCAAGCTCTCTGAAGCCGTCAAAGAATACCGGGCTGATATCGGTATTGCCCTCGACGGGGACGCAGACCGCGTGATCATTTCTGATGAGAAGGGCAATCTCATCGATGGCGATCAGATTCTCGCCACCATCGCGACGGCTCTTCAACGCTCAGGTGGGCTGAAGGGCGAGGGGGTTGTCGGGACGGTGATGGCCAATATCGGCTTTGAGAAGTTTCTCGATAACCATGGTATGCGCCTTATTCGGACGAAAGTCGGCGACCGTTATGTCACCGAAGCTATGCGCGCCCGGGGAATGAACCTTGGCGGAGAGCCATCCGGTCACGTCATTATGTCGGACTATTCAACGACTGGTGATGGCTTGGTGACGGCGCTCCATGTGTTGGGTGTCGTGGCAGAGCAGGGGCGCCCCGTCTCAGAGGTTTGCGACAACTTTGATCCGTTCCCGTCTATTCTTAAGAATGTGCGTTATCAGGGCGGTGAGCCGCTCAACAATCCCGCTGTGAAGGCAGCGATCGAAGCGGCAGAAAATGCGCTTGGCGATCGCGGCCGGACGGTGATCCGGAAGTCGGGGACCGAGCCGCTGATCCGGGTGATGGCTGAAGGTGAGGACGAAGCCTTGGTCACCCGCGTCGTCGACAACATCTGCGCTGCCGTGGAAGCGGCGAAGTAATCGCGTGCATCAAGGCCGTGTCCTGATCATTGCTGGTTCTGACTCCGGCGGCGGAGCTGGCATCCAGGCGGATACCAAGACTGTGACGGCGCTTGGCGGCTATGCCGCAACAGCGGTCACGGCGATCACGGTGCAGGATACCCTTGGTGTTCACGGTGTGGAGCCGGTTTCGAACACGGCGCTGAAGCAGCAGATTGATGTTGTTCTTGATGATATTGGTGCGGACTGTCTCAAGATCGGGATGATCGGAAGCCAGGAGGCAGGCGAGATCATCTCTGAGGCCCTTGAGCGTCACCCTACCATACCTGTGGTGCTCGACCCGGTCTTGGTGGCCACCAGCGGTGATGCGCTGGGGGATGACAGCGTGGCCGCGCTTTTGAAGGATCGCCTGTTGTCGATGGCCAGCGTTGTGACCCCCAATGTGCCTGAGCTGGAGGCTTTGGCGGGGCGGACCGTGACGAGTGAGGGAGATCTCGAAGATGCAGCACGTGTGCTGATCGCTTCAGGGGCTAGGGCTGTTCTTGCGAAGGGAGGGCACCTTGATGGCGAGGAGGTTGTCGATCTTCTCGTCACGGAGGAAACGGTCCATCGCTTCACCCACCCGCGACTGAAGACCCGCCATACCCATGGAACAGGGTGCACGCTGGCGAGTGCTGTGGCCACGGGACTGGCGCAAGGGATGGATCTGGCTGGCGCCACTGACCGGGCCACCCGCTATGTGGAAGCGGCTATCCGTCATGCACCTGGCTTCGGTGCTGGCCACGGTCCGCTCAGGCATGCTCTTCGGATGACCCCCGACGGCGCGTTCACGCCGATCGCTTAGGCAATATCCTCAGCACACGATCCAACGACAGTCTCGAACATGGCATCTGTCAACCGACCTGTGTTCGTGTTGTACCGGCTGCAGTGATAGCTCGAGCGGATCCTCACCATGCCATTTGGCCCCTCAAGATCATAGGCTGTGTCATGGCCAAAGGGCGAGGCAGCGATCCGGTGACCAAGCGTGCGCAAGGTTGCGTCATGGCTGACCTTTCCGAGGCACAAGATTGCCTGGAGGTTGGGTAGCGCTTCCATCCGTCCTTTCAGGAACGGTTTGCATGCATTGATCTCAGCGGCGACGGGCTTGTTCTCAGGCGGCACACAGCGCACCGCATTGGTGATCGCTGTCTTGTGGAGCCTGAGGCCATCATCCGGGCGTTTGTCATAGACACCTGAGGCCAGGCCAAATTTGATCAGTGTGGCGTAAAGAAGATCGCCAGCCCAGTCGCCGGTGAAGGGACGACCTGTGCGGTTCGCCCCGCCGCGCCCTGGCGCCAGCCCGACAATCAGAAGCCGGACAGCGTCGTCACCCTCCTCCGGCATGAATGTCGGAACAGCGCCGTTGAACCAGGTCGGTTCAGCGGCCGCGTTGGCTTCGCGGTAGTCAACGAGGCGCGGGCAGAGCGGACAATCTGCGGGTGCCTCCGTAACGATCTCACTCACTCGTCTTCATAGGGATCATGATCATCATCCCTGTCGCGCTTCGGTTGACCACCATTCCCTTTGCGCGCAATCACGCCCTCCAGCTCGGTAAGGTCGATGAACTGATCGGCTTGCCGACGGATATCATCCGAGGCGAGGGGCGGCTGGGACTTCATCGTGGAGACACAGATCACACGGCAGCCCTGTTCTTGGGCCCGGGCGATGGCGTGTTTGAAGTCACCATTCCCTGTGAACAGCACAATGCAATCAAGCTTTGCGGCCATCAGAACCATATCAACGGCTAGTTCGATGTCAGTCGTGCCGCGATAGCGCTTGCGCCCATCTTGACCCACGAACTCGCGCGCGGGCTTTGTGACCATGGTGAAGCCGTTGTAGTCGAGCCAATCGACAAGCGGACGAAGCGGCGAATAATCTGCGTCCTTATCTTCTTGCATGGCAGTATAATAGAGCGCGCGCACCAATCGAGTTTCGCGTTTGAGCCGGCTCAGTAAACTTCGATAGTCTATATCAAAACCAAGCGTCTTCGCTGTCTTGTAGAGATTGGCGCCGTCGATAAAAACGGCAGTCTTATCATCGGGGTCTAGCCCCATCCATTCACTCACATCATACTCCGGGCAACAATGAAGCCGCAAAATTTCACTGTCCCTAGCGTGGGTTGTATAGCGTGACAAACATGACGCGCACTGCCTTGATAGGCCTGGGCTGCAACAAGCCTTGGCTCGGCCAATCACCCGAATCAGTTGTGCGGTCTGCTGCTCAATCCTTAACAGCACTTGGCAAGACTGTGATCCTCTCACCTCTCTATGACAGCCCGGCGTGGCCTGATCCGGCTGCCCCGGCTTATGTGAATGCAGCGGCGTCGTTCGAGACGACGCTCTCGGCCGAGGCTGTGCTGCACGGGCTTCAGGCGATCGAGGCGGCGTTCGGGCGGGTGCGGTCTGATAAGCCGGAGGAGCGTTACGCGCCGCGGACGCTGGATCTGGATCTTCTGGCTTTGGGAGAGGTTAGGGAGGAGACGGCTATCCTCACCTTGCCGCACCATGCGCTGGACGTGCGGGATTTCGTGCTCTTACCGCTCCGCGATATCGCCCCGGAATGGCGCCATCCGGTGCGCGGCAAGACCGCTTCAGAGATGCTCAGCGAATGCCCTGAGATCACGGCGAAAAGGCGAGGTTGATCATGCGCGCGGCGCTCTTATTGTGCGCGGGCTAACACCGAGGTTTCCATGCACGATATCCGCGCCATCAAGGACGATCCTGACGCTTTCGACGCCGCTATGAAACGGCGCAGCTCGGACGTGCGCGCATCCTCACTGATCGCGATCGACGATGAGCGCGTCGCCACTGTCAAGGCGATGAACGATGCGCAGGCGGAGCAAAAGGCTGTTTCCAAGACGATCGGCGCAGCCAAAGCCAGCGGTGATGAAGCGGCTGCGCAAGCCGTCATGGCTGAAGTTGGAAAGCTGAAAGAGCGGGTCAAAGAGCTCGAAGAGCAAGAGCGCGTGCTGGCCGCGAAGCTGCGCGAGGCCCTTCTGCCGATCCCCAACGTGATCGATGCGGATGTTCCCGACGGCGATGACGAAGACGACAATGTCGAGAAGCGCCGCTGGGGCACGCCGAAAGACATTCCTGCTGCGAAAGATCATGTCGATCTCGGCGAGGCCTTGGGCATGATGGATTTTGAAGCTGCAGCCAAACTCTCGGGCTCGCGCTTTGTTGTTCTGAAGAAGGATCTTGCAAAGCTCGAGCGGGCGATCGC
>CAWUIJ010000077.1:0-13015 GCA_963922235.1 uncultured Parvularcula sp.
CTCCAACCGGCCAACCTGGATGTCGCCCCAAACTGCGAAACGCTCACTCGCGCCAGTTGATGCCGTCGCTGCACTGAGCATCGCTTGAGTGAGGCCGCTTTGTGCATCGAGCATATAACCATATCAGCCACCTCGGGCGAGAGGTCTTGCAGCGCTGCCGCAACCTCTTGCTCTGTATCTTTGTCGCCGATGGCTTCAATAATGTTGTTCAGTTTACTGTCGACATCGGGCCCCGCTAAGGCGAGGAAGAGACTGTCCCTCAACTACGATTAATCATTAGACAGACCACCGAACGTTGATGGAAGCACAACCGTCGACGTCACAATGACATCTGATGTTGCCTGATCGACGCCAACATCGGCTTGGATCAACAAACCCGATATCCCGACCACCTCATCAAACGCTTGGGACACGTCACCCGACTCATCGACGATGCTGAAAGCACTCACGCCAAGAGCTCTCGCCTCAGTGAACGATACTTCCAATGCACCGCCAAGCGTCACATCACCATTAGCGATAATCTGATCACTGTCTGTTCCCAGCTCGATGGGCAGAACGCTTGTGCCGCCAAGAACCAAGTCACCGTCAATCGGGAAGGTCCAGGTGAACTTCCAACATCCAAAGTGCCGTTGTTCGTCAAGTTACCTATCAAAAGGGCGCCATCCTGATCATTCAAAGTTGCGCCCGCGGCAACCACCGAAGACGTCGCCTCGAGCGAGCCCGTCAGGATTGTCGTTCCAGCGTTGAAGTTCGCCTCGACAGACCGGAATGCGTGCCCGCAAGCGTGAACCCTCCCGCATTGAGATTGAAGATCTCAAAGTGTCCAAGGCTATCGCTGTCGCCTCCTGAATTCGTCAACGTCCGCTCTGGTCCTGTGAATTTAACCGTGTCCGATCCATCCCCGCCGGAAACCATCGTAAACTGACCACTTGCATCATTGAACGTGTCATCGCCCGCGTGCATGAACACATCACCAGCGAGCGAAGAGCCTGTCTCGAGCGTTAAGACGTCATTGCCTGAGTCCGATGGGCTCGTTTCACCGACAAAAACGACCGCAGCCCTCTCACCGTTCGTCTTTGGCTGTCGCCAGCGTGGCTCGCCGACATCACGTTGGATGAACCAGAAAGATGCATTGCGCCGTGCCCCCGGGCAGCGAAGAAACCCCCGGCCGCCCATGAAGAGAGCGAAGCTCCGAAAAAGACCGATATCTCGTTCTCAGGCGGGCTCTATGGGTTCCTCAAAAGCCACCACTGCTCACTCGCATGCACCTCCTACCAGAGCGGCATGCCCTACCTTCTGGGGTATGGAGCTGATGGAAAGTTATCCCTCCACCAGGCGCAATATCCCCAAGCGATGGGCATAGTCGGAGATCAGCACCGGCTTTACCTCGCAACGCGCAGCCCATTCGTCTGTCTAGAGATTGTCCTAGGACCGCATGAAAGAGCCAATCAGAAGCACGATAAGGTCTATGTACCGAGGAACTTTCAAACGGCCGGAGCCGTGGATCTTCATGAGGTTGGTGTCAAAACTGACGGCAAAGTGGTCTTCATCAACACCAAGTTCTCTTGCCTCTGTGAGTTGAGCCTAACCCACAGTTTCAAACCGATCTGGAAACCACCGTTCATTTCAAAGCTGGCCGCAGAAGATCGATGCCACCTGAATGGTCTCGGGATGGTCAACGGTCAGCCCAGATACGCAAGCGCCGCCCGCCGATCGGATGTGGTCGACGGCTGGCGTGATCGCCGTAGTGACGGCGAAGTGATCATCGATATTGAGACGAAGATATTTCAGCCTCTTGCCTTCTGACCCGGCTTTATTCGTGGCCTGTCTTTTAACGATGGCTACGCTGTCGTGACCCTGTCCAAACCGCGATACAAGCGTTTTGATGGGTTGGCTCTGGCCGATACGCTTGATGCAAAGGACGCCGACCCTTGGTGCGGCGTCCAAGTGATTGCTCTTCGCGATGGCTCCATCGCTCAGTGGACCCGGTTCGACGGCGCCATTCAAGAACTGTTCGACGTGTGCGTCTTACCGGGCGTGAGTGACGCCCTGACCATCGGCCCACAATCTGCTGAAATTCAAAGCTTCATCACGATCGAAGATCCCGCCCTATGACCCCTTGGGGGGCATAGGGAAGAAACCGCTCACTTCCTGCTTATAGGCTGTGTATTCAGGGTACTTTTTCGCCATGGCCTTTTCGAGCAAGGCCTTCCCCGACACCGCATAGAGGAAAAAGATCATCAGTGCAGGGCTCAGGATGGTCAGAAAGCCGCTTTGGCTTTCAAGCGCGATGAGGGTCAGGCCTGTCCAGACAGCCGCGTCCCCGAAATAGTTCGGATGCCGCGTCCAGGCCCAAAGGCCCACAGTCATCAGTTTGCCTTTGTTCTCAGGGTTGGCTTTGAACGATCGCAATTGGGCATCACCCACCGCCTCAAACAGCAATCCAATCGCAAAGACGATCACGCCCAGATATCCAAAGATGCCCAGGGCGCCGCTGCCTGTTCCGAAAACGGACGAGCTTCCAAACTGTCCCACCTGGGTCGGCAAGGAGACAAAGAACGCAATCAGGCATTGAAGAAGAAACACCCGGAACAAGCTGATCAATGCGAAGCTGCCGTTCTTCCCCCATGAATTTCTCATAGCGACATAGCGGTAATCCTCGCCATGACCGATATTCCGTAGAGCGAGATATCCGCCTAGGCGAGCACCCCAAATCGCGACCAAAACCATGATCACGGTTGCCCGGGGCTCCATACCATCGACGCGCAACCAGGTCAGCACAGCAGGAAACGCGCAGGCTGGTCCCCACAGGATATCAACGATGCTGGCATTTTTGATCATCACGCTGAGCGCCCAAACAGCGACGAAAATGCCAATCATAATGACAAGATTGCCAAGGATGATTTCACCCATGTCTTTGACTCCCTCTTGCGTCTCTTAGACGGCTGCGCGTTGGCGGCTGATCTCATCATGCGAAGCCCAAACCGTGTGGGTTCCGCTCGACAAGCGGTGCGGGAGGATAATCCGTGCGACAGGACCTGCAGCGACGTCCTTTGTATCAACGATCACACACTCTGATCGACTTTCATTCAGATCCGTGATGAAAGAGACCAAATAGCCGTCATCCTCATCCACCGCACCATCGCGCGGTGCAAAGGGGGCTTCGCTACCGAACCGGTTTTCGCCGAAGGAGAGCTTTTGTGTATCTCCTGTGAGGAGGTCATGCTTGACCAGCCCGCCGAAGAGGAACCATCCGGGCACGGCTGTCGCGCTATAAAGATAACGGTACGGACGACCTGCCATGTTCTGGTTGATGGTACCGAACTCCACGAGTTCGTCATGCAAGCGCTCTTCCTTCGTTTCTCCCGTGACCATATTGAACCGCCAGCGGTGCAGCTTGGGCTTAAACGAATGATACGAGATGTTTGCGAGCAGCTTGCCAAAACGCGGATCAACACCTGGCATCTCGATAGGCTTTGGATCGGGATCGTCTTGGAAGTACCCATCGACAACGATTTCGTCGCCCTCTTCCCAAGCGTTAGTCCAATGAAGGACATAAGTTGGCGCCGCCTCAAACCATTTGATCTCATTCACTGAACCAAACCGCGGAACGATGGCAAAGCGTGTGGGAAGATGCTCGTGATAAGCTGCTGAGTGGATACCTTGCTTCAGGAGGTCTTCTTTCCAGAAGAGTGGGAGGTCGATCAGGATCGAATAATTCTCCGTAAACGCCATGTCGTGAGGCATACGCGCGCCGGGCAGCTCAATCGGAATGAAGTGCTTAAGGCTCTTGTCAGCGCCGACCACACCGTAATGCATGAAGGGCGGCTTTTTTGAGTAATTGAAGAAGAGGAGCTCGCCTGTGCGCGGATCGACCTTAGGGTGGGCCGACACGCCCTCTTCTGGAACCCAATTGGCCGTTCCTCGATTTTCCATCGTGTAGGGATCAAGCTGATAACCCTCTCCACACATATAAAAGGTCGAGAGGATATCACCGCCATGAACAACGACGTCAGTGGAGGACGAGTCTTTCATGCGGCCGCGCGCGCCCCAGCCCTCACGCTCTGATTTGTTAGGGTTACCGGCGATACCAGCCCATAGGGACCGGCCAGCCTCTTGCTCTGCCTCAAAACCTTTCGTCCGAACAAACCGGTTTTTGTAAGTGGCTTGCCCGTCCTTGAACGAGATCGTGTGGATCATCCCATCGCCATCAAAGGGGTGATAAACACCGATGGCGTCATGAAGCGGATTTTCCGTGTTCCGGACATAAACCCCGCTGAGGTCCTTAGGGATCTCCCCAATCACCTCCATTTCATCGGCATCCATCTCTGTTGTGCACGGTGTCCATGCTCCATTGAGATAGGGGTGCGGTGTCGGCGTGAGCTTGCTTTCAAAGCTATTGACGAGCGTCGTGCCCATAGAGGTTCCCTCTTCCCTCGGGCCGTCATCAAAGGCGGCCTCTTATGTTCGTTTGGTGCCACTCTATGGAGCGCTTTTCGCTGGTGCAACTCACGAAGCCATTGTCTTGCCTGGCGACATGATCCTGCCTACCCTCCGCTCAACGTAGGCGCGAAAGACCAACGATAACGCGCTGTTGGAGGATTTCCCGTGGCTGGACCTGTCTATATTCTTGGCGGCACGCAAACCGATTTTGCCTCAAACTGGGCACGCGAGGACAAAAGCCTCTTTGACCTCTTTGCGCATACCGTTCGCGAAGCGCTCGAAATCTGCCGCCTCGATGCGAGTGAAGTCGAGGTTGGACATGTCGGAAACTTCGTAGCCGAACTTTTCGCGGGGCAAGGTCTGCTCGGCGGGTTTTTCGCGCACGCTGATCCAGGCTTCTCCGGCATGCCGTCGGGCCGCCATGAAGGGGCGTGTGCGTCGGGTTCGTTGGCAGCGCTTGCCGCGATGGCTGATATTGAAAGCGGCCGATATGGTTTGGCCTGCGTCGCCGGCATCGAATTGATGCGCAACGTATCCGGAAAGCTTGCGGCTGATCATTTAGGGGCCGCTGCATGGCGCGGTCTCGAAGCGCAAAACGCGACTTATGTCTGGCCTGCGATGTTCTCTGACCTCGCTGATGAGTATGACAAGCGGTATGGCCTCGACTACCAGCATCTTATGGGCATTTCGAAGATCAATTTCGATAACGCCAAGCGGAATCCCAACGCACAGTCTCGCGCCTGGACGTTTACGGATGAAAGCTTCTTGCCCAATGACGAAACCAATCCCGTCGTTGAAGGTTGGATGCGGCGCCAAGACTGCGGGCAAGTCACAGACGGCGCGGCGGTGATCTTTCTCGCATCAGAAGAACGAGCAGCTGACTATGCCGCCCGTCGCGGACTGAAACTTGAAGATCTACCGCGGATTGAAGGCTGGGGTCACACCACGGCGCCGATGATGTTCGCGCAGAAGATGAGCGATAGTCAGCAAGAGGACTATGTTCTGCCTTGGACACGGAAAGCCATTACGGACGCATATCGGCGCGCGGGTATCAGCGGGCCGCAGGACCTCGACGCCATCGAGACCCATGATTGCTTCTCAATCACCGAGTATATGGCGATCGAGCATTTTGGCATCACCGCTCCAGGCGAGGCATGGAAGGCCGTGGAAGAAGGTGTCATCGCAGCTGATGGTAAGCTACCGATGAACCCCTCGGGCGGGCTTATTGGCCTTGGCCATCCCGTGGGCGCAACAGGTGTCCGCATGCTGCTCGATGCCAGCAAGCAGGTCACCGGTACGGCAGGCGACTATCAAGTTGACGGGGCCAAGCGCGTAGCGACCTACAATGTCGGCGGCTCGGGTACGACCAACTGCTCGTTCGTCGTGGCTGCTTAAGAGCGAGCCGCTTATCGCTGCCCGCTCTTAGATATGCCTTACCCAAACACCCTGCGCAGGATCTCGCTGGTCCGTTTGGCAGGGTTTGTACGGATCGCTTCTTCCTCGCGCGCGACATAGTAAAAAAGTCCATCGAGACCTTTGTCCACCCCATGATCGATGAGATCATTCCGCGCATCGTTGCCCATTTGCGGCGCAAGCGGAATACCTTCGAGGCTCCGAAGGATATTGTCGTAGGTCTGGATCGCGCCTGTCCGCATCAAAGCCGTTTCGATTGGGGGCCGGAAAAGGCGTGTGAGCGAGGCTGTCGTGCGGTTCTGGAAATAAGTCGTGGCTGACGTCGGTCCACCATTCACAATTCCGAGCGCGTCATTAATCGTCATGGAACGGATCGCGCTGGCAAAGATGCTGCGGGCTTCTGGGGCCGCTTCCTCAGCGCCGCGGTTAATCTCCAACTGCATCTGATCAAGAAGGCCTGACAGTCCGAAGGCAGACAATTGCGACTGGGCAGCTGCTAACCGCGGAGGAAGGGGAATCTTGATTTGGCGGTCGGCGAAGTAACCGTCTCGGCGACCGACCTGAGCCACAGCCGCAACGATACCCTGATTGAGAGCAGCCCTGATGCCCTGAGCGGCTTCCGCCGACGTCAGGCCACCGACGCCTGTTCCCGTACCCGTCGTCGTTCCGATGCTTCCCAAGACAGCGCCGAAAATGGCTTCCTGTTCGGAGGTGGTGCACCCGGCAACAACGCCCACGGTCAGTGTGGCCAAGACCGTACGGCGGCTCATATTGGTTTCGTTCATGTGATGCCCCTCTTCGGCTCCCTCTCGCTGTCGTGGCGCGACGAGGCCAGCCTGTCGAGCCATGAATGCGCATGAGAAAACGTGTGCAATCACAGACTCGGTCCTGGCTCTTGTACGACAAAAGCCACCATAGTTCCCGCGAAAGCCACTTGTGGGACGTTAGCGTGTTGAATTTTCTTAAGAATATGCGGGGGCTGTTGCACTTTCAACTGGATCCGGAGGCGGGACACCCCGGTGTGATTTCGACGCTCAATCAGTTCATTTTTGTTCTTGTGCTCTTCGCTGTGATCCTGGCTGTGCTCTCGACCGAGCCAACATTCGTGCCCGAACACCGTGAACTGCTGAAGCATTTGGACCGGGCGGTCCTGTTGGTCTTTGCCGTTGAACTTGCCGCACGCTTCTGGGTGGCGGGTCTTAATCCGCGTCATCAGGGTCCATTCGGTCTGCTCAAATTCATGTTTCGGCCGGCCACGCTCACCGATATCGTTGTTTTGGTTCCGCTCTTTTTTGATCTTCAAGACAGCTGGCTCACCGTTTTCCGCATTGTGCGTGTCCTCCGGCTCTTCCAGCTGGCTGAAATCCCCGCCGCTGCGCGCGCCATCCAGGGGTTCCGCAAAGCTTTGAAATCCCATTGGTTTGAGCTTGGTTTTGCTGGCCTTTTGGGAGGCGGGCTGCTGCTCTTCTCCTCCGTCGCGCTTTTCATCATTGAGGGCCGCGTGCAGCCTGAGGTCTTCGGATCCGTGCCACGGGCCATCTGGTGGAGCGTGGTGACATTCACGACCGTGGGATAAGGGGATGTGGTGCCTATCACGCCGCTGGGGCGCTTCATTGCTGGCTTTCACGCGATCGCTGGGCTTGCAGTCGTGGCCATGTTCACGGGTATCGTCGCCTCGTCCCTGACTGAGTCAGCCGAAGAGCGGGCCAACGACCAAGATGGGCCGATGGCGCCCTAGACGCCGAGGAAGGTTCGCCGGTATGGCGGCTGATGATTGACAAAGGACCTGTTGAGACATGCGCGTAGCAATGATTGGTACTGGATATGTTGGCTTGGTGTCGGGAGCTTGTTTTTCCGACTTTGGGCATGACGTCATCTGCGTTGATAAAGATGCCGGCAAGATCGAACGCCTCCTCAACGGAGTGATGCCAATCTTTGAACCAGGCTTGGATGAGCTGGTTGCCCGTAACGTGGAAGCGGGCCGTCTGTCTTTCACCACCGATATCGCGAAAGCTGTGCCTCAGGTGGAAGCAGTGTTCATCGCCGTAGGGACGCCCTCTCGCCGCGGGGATGGCCACGCCGACCTGTCATTCGTCTATGCCGCAGCTGAAGAAATCGCGAACAGTATTGATGGATACACAGTTGTCGTCACCAAATCGACCGTACCCGTTGGAACTGGAACGGAGGTCGAAAGCGTCATCAAAAAGACGCGTCCAGATTTGGTCCAAGGCAAGGATTTTTCAGTCGCGTCAAACCCTGAATTCCTCCGCGAAGGGGCGGCCATTGATGACTTCAAGCGCCCAGATCGCGTCGTTGTGGGGACAGAGGACGAAAAGGCCATCCAAGTGATGCGCGAACTCTATCGGCCCCTCTTTCTTAACGAAACCCCAATCCTCTTCACCAGTCGTCCGACCTCGGAGTTGATCAAATACGCAGCCAACGCATTCTTGGCGACCAAAATCACGTTCATCAATGAGATCTCAGACCTTTGTGAGAAGGTGGGCGCCGATGTCCAGCAGGTCGCGCGCGGCATAGGCCTTGATGGCCGTATCGGCGGTAAGTTCCTGCATGCGGGGCCCGGTTATGGCGGCTCCTGCTTCCCAAAAGACACCCTCGCCTTGACGCGTACAGCTGAGCAGAACGGCGCACCTCTTCGCATCGTCGACGCCGTGGTCGAGTCCAATGCTGAACGGAAGAAGAGCATGGCGAGCCGAGTGATCGAGGCTCTTGGGCCTCAGGCTTCGGGGAAGACCGTTGCTATCCTAGGCCTTACTTTTAAGCCGAATACGGACGATATGCGCGACAGCCCGAGCCTCGATATCATTCCGATGCTGCAAGACGCCGGCATCAAGATCCGCGCGCACGACCCGGAAGGCATGGAAGAGGCCAAACCGCATTTCGACAATGTGATGTTCTGCGATGGGCCATACCATGCCATGGAAGGCGCTGACGCAGCTGTCATCATTACCGAGTGGGACACCTACCGCGCGCTGGATCTCGAGCGAACGAAGGATCTTTTGAATTCGCCAGTCCTCGTCGACCTGCGCAACGTTTATGAGCCGACCACCGTTCGAGATATGGGCTTCACTTACCGCTCCATTGGCCGCTCTTAGACCTTAAAGACGCCACATGGTTGTGGCATCATAGGCCTAGCTCCTTGAACGGGAGAAAGGCCAAGGCAGTGACCGAGCACTTTGCAAGATCCGGCGAACGTTTCCTTAGCTGGCTCCAAAAAGAGGCTTTGCCCTTTTGGGCGGAGCAAGCCCTCGATCCGCGCGGGGGCGTGGTTGACGCGCTTAGCCACCGAGGCGAGCCTTGCCTTGACATGCCCAAGCGCTTGCGAGGGCAAGCACGCTTTGCCTTCAGCTTCGCGAGAGCCGAAGCGTTAGGCCTGATTGCTAATGGAAGAGACGCCTCTGACAAAGCGTTTGGCTTCATCCTCGATCATGCGGAAACTGATGAAAGCGATTGGGTTGGCGGCTTTGTTCATCTTCTGACCCCTGATGGTGGCCAAAGGGATCGAAGCATTGATACCTACGATCAAGCCTGCGTCCTATTGGCAGCAGGCGAACGGGCGAAGGTTTATAACGATCAGGCATCATCGATCGTTGCCCAAGCATCTCTTGGTGTTCTTGATCGCTTGAGGAACCCAAGAGGCGGGTTTGCTGAAGGCCACCCGGCAAAGCAGCCACGTCGACAAGCCACGCATATGCACATTCTCGAAGCGAGCCTCAACCTACGAGACACTAAGGGTTTTGATCAGTGTGCAGGCGAAGTGACCTCTCTTCTTAGTCTGTTTACGGATCATCTGCTCGATCCCGCCCACATGGTCGTTCGGGAGTCGTTCACGGACGACTGGGGTATCGATCCCGACGATGGCGGAATTATTGAGCCCGGGCAGATGGCAGAGTGGGCTTGGCTGCTGATGAAAGACGGCTCTCTTACGGGCGCAGAATTCATGGCACGAACGCTCCTCGATGAGGCAATCAAGCGCGGAAGCGGGGAAAACAGCCCACTTCTTTGCAATTCCGTGGATCTTCCTACGGGCGCTCAAAGCAAGGGCTGCCGTCTTTGGAACCAAGCAGCGCTTGCACGCGCTCATCTTCTGTTTCGCGAATCCGATCCATCCCGCATGGATCAATCTGCAAGGGTCATCGACGCTATGTTCGATCATTACCTAGGGGTGCCGCCGAAAGCGCCCGGAGGTTGGTTCGAAGAAATCGATCGCACAGGAAAAGCCATCTCCACAGTGATGCCCTGTAGCTCTCTCTTTCACCTGGTTCTGCTCGCCGATGAGGTGACTCAAATCATTGGTCGCGTCTAAACACTTATCCGTGCTCGGCAACATCAAGCAAATAGGAGCGGTAATCGTTCTTGAACGCTTCAGCCAGTGCGACCAGCTGTTGCTTTGTGATGTAGCCCCTCCGGAACGCGACTTCCTCGGGGCATGCCACTTTAAACCGCTGGCGGGCCTCAAGCGTTTGTACAAATTGGCTCGCTTGCAAAAGGCCATCAAACGTTCCGGCATCAAGCCAAGCCGTTCCGCGAGGGAGTTGGGAAACGCGCAGTGCACCACGCTGAAGATAAACATCGTTGACTGACGTGATCTCAAGCTCACCGCGTGCGGAGGGTTTCACTGACTTGGCAATCTCCGTCACATCCTTATCGTAGAAATAGAGCCCTGTGACGGCCCAATCGCTTTTGGGTTGCGCTGGCTTTTCTTCAATGGAAAGCGCCTTGCCGTCGGCATCAATCTCAACAACGCCAAACGCCTGGGGGTCAGGAACGCGATAAGCGAAGACAACTGCGCCTTCTTCATTCCGCCCAGCGACCTCGAGTTCTCCGGAGAGCCCGGCGCCGTAGAACATGTTGTCACCAAGGGCGAGCGCGCATGGCTCTCCGCCTATAAAGTCTTCGCCGATGATGAAAGCTTCGGCCAGCCCCCGTGGTTGATCTTGAACGGCATATTCAAAACGTACGCCCCATGCTTCTCCAGTCCCCAAGAGCTCTTTATAAAGAGGAAGTGCTTGAGGTGTCGAGATCAGCAGAATTTCTCGAATACCCGCCAGCATCAACGTGGTGATCGGATGGTAGACCATTGGTTTATCGTAGACTGGCAAGAGCTGCTTCGAGACCGCCCTTGTGATTGGATAGAGGCGGGTGCCGTGCCCACCAGCGAGAATGATACCCTTCATGAGAAAGAATCCTCTTTCAAAACGTGTTCAACGATCGCGTTCACTGGCTCGCGCCAATCCGAGAGCTGAAGTCCGAATGCCTCTTGCAACCTCGATGTATCGAGGACGGAATATTGTGGACGCTTCGCCTTGGTCGGATATTCAGCCGTTGTGATGGCTTCAACATCCGCAACAGGCCCGCCGTGCTCTGCGCTTGCCTGAAAAATCGCGGAGGCGAAATCGGCCCAATTGGTCTCGCCTTCAGCGACCAGATGATAAAGACCGAAGGGCGCACCATCGCCTTGTTCTGCAACCTGCCCTGCAATAGCCAAGAGCATCTCTGCAATGGCATGGGAACTCGTCGGAGCACCGCGCTGATCGCTGACAACCCGCAACGTATCGTTGCTGCCTGCAACCCGCAGCATGGTCTTCAAAAAATTCTTGCCGAACGTACCGTAGACCCAAGCCGTTCGAGCAATGATATGCTTAGGATTAGAAGAGGCAACAGCCACCTCCCCAGCATACTTACTTTCTCCGTAGACGCCCAGGGGTGCGGTTTGGTCATGCACACGATAGGGTGTCGATGCTGACCCATCAAAAACATAATCCGTTGAAAGATGAATGATTGGAATGGATCGTTCAGCCGTCACTTCGGCGAGAAATCGTGGACCTTCTGCATTGACAGCAAACGCCGCTTCTCGCTCGTCTTCGGCTTGATCAACAGCGGTGTAAGCGGCAGCATTGATGACGATATCAGGCGAAAACGCTTCTATTGAGGCGGTGATGCTTTTCCTGTCCGTGACATCAAAGTCAGGCCTTCCGAAAAGCTCCAGCGCTACGTCATCCGTTGCAGCAGCCAAAAGACTTTGCGCGACCTGACCACTTTTACCAGCAACGAAGATCCGTAGACCCATCAGTCTTTGTCCTTGAGAAGGCCTAGGCGTTCTCCGCCATAGACGCCTTTCGTCAAAGGTTCCCACCAGGCCGCATTGGCAAGGTACCAACCAATCGTCTCAGCAATGCCAGTGTCAAAGTTATGCTTGGCTTTCCAACCAAGTTCCCTCTCGATCTTGGTCGCATCAATCGCATAACGATGATCATGCCCAGGGCGATCTGTGACATAGGTGATCAGTGAGCGGCGCGAAACGCCATCGGGGTGATGTTCATCAAGGGCATCACAGATTGTGTGCACAACCTCGAGATTGGTGCGCTCATTGCGACCACCAACATTGTATTTCTCGCCCAGACGGCCACGCAGGAGCACCATCACAAGTGCTCTGGCGTGGTCTTCGACATGCAACCAATCACGAATGTTGCTGCCATCGCCGTAAACAGGAAGCGGTTGACGGCTCAGACCCTTCAAAATCATCAGAGGAATGAGCTTTTCCGGAAACTGGAAAGGTCCGTAATTGTTTGAGCAGTTCGAAATGACCACCGGGAGTCCATAAGTCCTTCCCCATGCCACAACCAAATGGTCGGATGCCGCCTTAGATGCCGAATAGGGTGAAGACGGATCATAAGGCGTTGTCTCTTCGAAAAGCCCCTCAGGACCCAAGGAGCCATAGACTTCATCGGTTGAGATGTGATGGAACCGGAACTGCTCGCGCGCTTCGCCGGCAAGACCATCATAGTAACCGCGCGCTGCCTCCAACATCACCATGGTTCCAACGATGTTGGTATCGATGAAGTCTTTGGCTCCGCTAATCGAACGATCGACGTGGGACTCGGCTGCTAAGTGCATCACATGCGTGGGCGTTTCGTCAGCAAAGATCTTTTTCATCGCCTCAGCGTCACAGATATCCGACTGATGAAAACGATAACGCTGGCTGGAGGAAACACTCGCGAGCGAATCGAGATTCGCTGCGTAGGTCAACTTATCGACATTGATGACTTCGGCCTCTGTCTCCTCAATCAGATAACGGATCACTGCGGATCCAATGAAACCTGCTCCACCAGTCACCAAAATACGCATGAGCAAGTCCTCT
>CAWUIJ010000078.1:0-12796 GCA_963922235.1 uncultured Parvularcula sp.
TGCGTCCTTCGGAGGCCACGTCAATCGCCATGACGTCTTCGCCCGCGCCGAGATCAACAAGGAGCCGGATCGGCTCGCCCTGCCCCCGTCCGCCTGGCAGTTCCGCGACAGACAGCGTGTAGCTCTTACCATTGGTCGCAAAAGCGTAGATTTTATCCGATGTCTGAGCGTTGAGAACGAAGCGTTCTTTATCCCCCTCTTTGTATTTCATTGTGCTCGGATCTTCAGTATGGCCCTTCAGGGTTCGGCACCACCCCTTTTCAGAGATCACGATAGTCACCGGCTCCCGCTCGACAAGATCGTCAAGCGCGACCTCATCATCAGCGGGCGCTTCGGCGATCTCGGTCCTGCGGGCACCAATCCCGTCCTTACCGGCGAAGGCCTTTTTGGTCTCCCGAAGCTCAGCAATCATCGCGGTGGATTGTTTGTCCTCGGACTTCAAAAGCGCCTTCAGCGTCTTTTGCTCCGCCTTGAGCTCTTTATCCTCTTTCTTGATCTCCATCTCTTCGAGCTTGCGAAGAGCGCGGAGCCGCATGTTGAGGATGGCTTCAGCCTGGACTTCAGTTAGATCGAACGTCTCGATCAATTGCTCTTTGGGGTGATCTTCGAACCGAATGATCCGGATCACCTCGTCGAGGTTGAGATAGGCGATGAGATAGCCAGCGAGGATCTCAAGCCGCTTGGCGATTTTATCAAGCCGGTGCTTGGTTCGGCGGATCAGAACATCGCGCCGGTGATCGACGAAGGCGCTTAGCACATCGCGAAGCCCCATGACCCGCGGGGCGCCGTCGGCCGCCAGCACATTCATGTTGAGGGGGAAGCGAACCTCAAGATCCGTGGCTTTGAAGACCGCGGCCATGACGGCATCGGCCGGAAGCGTGCCCGACCGCGGCTCAAGCACCAGGCGAATGTCTTCGGCGCTTTCGTCCCGGACATCGGTGATGATCGGCAGCTTTTTGCCGTTGATGAGTTCAGCGATCCGCTCGATCAGGCGGGCTTTTTGCACCTGATACGGAATTTCTGTGACGACAATTTGATAGCGCCCACGCCCGAGGTCTTCCGTATGCCACTTGGCACGAAGCCGGAAACCACCCCTGCCGGTGGCATAGGCTTCAACGAGGCTCTCGCGCGGCTCAACACAGACACCGCCCGTGGGGAAGTCTGGCCCTTGGATCGAGTTGAGGAGCGTTTCCGTTCGTGCACCGGGTGTTTTGATCAAGTGGATCGAGGCGTCGATCAGCTCAAGGGGATTGTGCGGCGGAATGCTGGTCGCCATGCCGACCGCGATGCCCGCTGCACCATTAGCAAGCAGGTTGGGAAAAGCTGCGGGGAGAACCGCGGGTTCTTGCCCCTCTCCGTCATAGGTGTCGCGGAAGTCGACGGCATCTTCATCGATTCCTTCGAGCAAAAGTTCGGCCGCTTCGGTCAATCGGCTTTCCGTATACCGCATAGCGGCAGCGTTATCGCCATCGATGTTTCCGAAATTTCCCTGCCCATCGACCAACGGGACCCGGATCGCAAAGTCCTGCACCAGGCGCACGAGCGCATCATAGATCGCCTGGTCGCCATGGGGATGGAAATTACCCATAACGTCGCCAACGACTTTCGCGGACTTCTTGTAGCTACCGTTCGGCGAGAGGCGCATCGCGCGCATGCCGTAAAGGATGCGCCGGTGAACCGGTTTCAGGCCATCCCGCACATCGGGAAGCGCCCGCGACGTGATTGTTGAGAGCGCATAGGCCAGGTAGCGCTGGGAGAGCGCATCCGTGATCGTCTCATCAAAAATCTGCTCAGGCGGCGGGGGCGGCGGTGTCTTCGTACGACGGGCCATCGAAATCCTTCGGTCTCAAACGCTTCTCGTTAGAAAGAGCCGCGCCCTCGATAAAGCCCGAAGTTTTCCGCGCCGCGCTCTATTCGGCCGCTTAGTCAGCGAAGTTGTAGAGATTGCTGCGCGCTTTCGCGACGTCATCCAACGCTTTCAGCTCCTCAAGGAAGCTTTTGAGCATGTGAAGCGGGATCATGTTGGGACCGTCCGATGGCGCATTGTCCGGGTCGGGATGGGTCTCTGCGAAGATCCCAGCCACACCAACCGCCACAGCCGCGCGCGCCAGAGTCGGCACCATCTCGCGTTGGCCGCCTGACGTCCCGCCCTGGCCACCTGGCTGCTGCACCGAGTGGGTCGCGTCGAAAATCACCGGCGCGCCCGTCTCTTCCGCCATGGTTTTGAGGCCGCGGAAGTCGGTGACAAGCGTATTGTAGCCAAAGCTCGCACCGCGCTCGGTCACCAGGACATTGGGGTTCCCTGCTCCGGTCACTTTGCCCACGACGTTCTTCATGTCCCAAGGCGCGAGGAATTGACCCTTTTTAATCTTGATGATCCGGCCCGTTTCCGCCGCAGCGACCAAAAGGTCGGTCTGGCGGCAAAGGAAGGCCGGGATCTGGAGGACATCGACCACTTCCGCGACCGGTGCGCATTGCTCACGCTCGTGAATATCGGTGAGAACCGGCACGCCGAGGGTCTCTCGGATCTCCGCAAACACAGGCAGCGCGCCACCCAAACCCATGCCCCGCTTGGATCCAAGGCTGGTCCGGTTGGCTTTGTCGAAGCTCGTTTTGTAGCAAAAGCCGATGCCGAGATCGGTGCAGATCTCCTTGATCGCCGACGCCGTTTCAAGCGCGTGGTCGCGGCTTTCCATCTGGCAGGGCCCTGCAAACAGCATGAACGGCGCGGTGTTGGAGATGGTGATGTTACCAGCAGACGCTTTTAGCGTCACAGCGGAGTTGATCTTGGTCATAACGGCGCCTTATCGGGAGGCCCAACGCAGCGCAAATGCGCTTTGATATCCAGAGACCACATTCATGCCCACTGAACCCCAAGCCGTTGATCTTCAGCTCGACGTCGCTGCCGCAGCATCCGAGACCGTCAAAATCGAGATGGCAGGAATGGCCATGCTGGCTGATGCCTTGATGCCGGGCTCGCCGCTTTCCACCGCTCTCGCGGATGCGGTGAAAGCCACCCTTGCCGCCAAAGGTCGGATGATCGTCACTGGGATGGGGAAGTCGGGTCACATCGGGCGGAAGATTGCGGCCACCCTGGCCTCAACCGGCCAGCCCGCCATGTTCGTGCACCCAGGCGAAGCGAGCCACGGCGACCTCGGAATGATCGAAGATCGCGACGTTGTGCTGGCGCTTTCGAACTCTGGCGAGACACCTGAGCTCAGCGATGTTCTTGGCTACACCCGCCGGTTTGGGATCCCTTTGATCGGAATGACCTCCAACCCCGACAGCACCCTGGCAAAGGCCTCCACGATGCCGCTGGTGCTCCCCAAGGCACCAGAGGCCTGCAGCGAAACCGCGGCACCCACCACGTCGACAACACTGATGATTGCACTTGGCGATGCCCTCGCCGTGGCCCTTCTCCAAGCGCGCGGCTTCACAGCTTCAGATTTCAAGACCTATCACCCTGGCGGGAAGCTCGGAGCACAGCTCCGCCGTGTGGGAGACCTTGTGCCGGAAGGCCGGATCCCTCCGCTTGTCTCCGAGGGTGACCCGGTGACCGAAGCCGTACGGGTGATCAGCGAAGCCGGATTCGGTTGCGTGGGTGTGGCCAATGCCAAAGGCAAGTTGATCGGCGTCATCACAGACGGTGACCTCCGGCGGCACATCGATGACCTGACTGGCTCAGCCGTTGAAGACATTATGACCCGCGACCCGAAAACGGTGAGCGTCGAGACTGTTGCTGGCGAGGCCCTGAGCTACCTCTCCACAACTCGGATCACATCGCTTTTCATCGTCGAGGACGACCGGCCGACATCGCTGCTGCATATCCACGACTGCTTGAAACAAGGCGTCCTCTAGAACGATAGGCGCCTTTGAAAGACCTTCGTAACGCTGACGGCGTAGGCTGACTGTGTTGCAGAGTGACCCTGGTCATGTCCGATCTTGAGAGCCGGAATCCGAAAGGCGAAACGCCCGATCATCCCTTGACCACGGCAAGCTACCGGGTCTTCGCAAGCATGGCGCTCTTGGCGGGGACCAGCGGCGGCATCACCACCACTTTCAATCTGTTGAGAGGTGTCACGGACCTGATCCCCATCATGGTCGCCTACGCTGGCATCGCTTACTGCTTCGCAGCCGCTGGATGTGTCTTGGTGCTGAAGCGTTTTCGGCAACAGGTCGTATTCGTGTCGTCCCTGGTCATCCAAGCCATCCTGATGTGGCTGGCCATTGACGCGGGCTTGCTCCTCACCACACCCACGATGTTTCTTTTAATGGTCGTCCCGGCGGTGACAGCCGTTGCAGGAACCCATTTGGGAGGATTGAGCGCTGTAGCCACGATCACGTGCTATGGGGTGATCTATTTCAACAACCATACAGACGACCAGATTACGTATATTGCTTCGAGTTTCATCGACTGGCGCCTAATGCTCTTCGCTCTCTCTGTATGCGTTGCGTTTCTCTGGGTTGGAACATGCATGTTCCGTTATCAGATGCTCGATGCTGCACGAAAGCTGGAAATAGCTTTAGACAAAGCAGAAACCTCAGAGAGAGCAAAGTCTGACTTCCTGGCCAACATGAGCCATGAAATTCGCACACCTATGAATGGTGTGATCGGTATGCTGGATGTCGCGCTTGCCAATGACATGGCCGATCACCAGCGGAACAACCTTGAGGTGGCCCGGCGGTCTGCGGGCTCGCTGATCCGAATTTTGACGGATATTCTTGATCTCACAAAGCTTGAGCAAGGCCATATTCAGATCAAACGGACACAAACCAATCCCAAGCATCTGATCGAAGACGCAGCGGCCCTGTTCTCATCTGCGGCGGAAGCCAAATGTGTCGACCTTATGACCAAAGGGGTGCGCGGTCTCCCTCACAGCGTGCTCATCGACAGTGCTCGCGTGGGACAGATCCTGAGTAACCTCATCGCAAATGCCGTGAAGTTCACCGATCACGGATCCATCACGATCAGCGCTCAGCATGACGGCGACATCTTCATGATCTGTATCCAGGATACGGGGTGCGGCATGCCCGCGGGCTTCCTGCCTCACGTTTTCCACCGGTTTCAGCAGGCCGATACTGGCGCCTCCTCACGACGTGGCGGCACCGGACTGGGATTGGCGATCTGCAAGGATCTTGTGGAATTGATGGAAGGCCATATCGGTGTTGTCAGCACGGAGGGCGAAGGCACCCGGTTCGAGATCGCTCTTCCTGCGCCGGCCTGTGAGGTCGAGACAGAAACCCCTCCCATTGCTGAGAGTGCTGCAGAAGAACCCGCTCAGGATGTCGTCCCCCTTCACATCCTGATGGCGGAAGACAACAGAGTGAACCGAACCGTCCTAGGATCTTTTCTCAAACGCCTTGGACATAGCTTCGTCGAGGCAGAAGATGGTCATGAGGCGGTCGAGTTTGCGCGGGAAGGCAATTTCGACATGATCATCATGGATGTCAGTATGCCGCGCATGGACGGCATCGAAGCGACTCGTGAGATTAGATCTCTCGATATCCCCATCGCTCACGCCCCGATCGTGATGCTGACGGCCCATGCCGAAGAAGGCTATATCAACGCTTGCATTGATGCCGGAGCCGATGCGGTCCTGCACAAACCGATCAGTCGTGAAACGCTTGCCCATGCCCTCTTTGAAGTCCAAGAGGCCATGAACAACGGCGACTTGCGGGCTGCCGTAGCGCGCTAGAATGCCGCCTGCCCTTTTGCGCAAACGCGCTACATCTGCGGGATGAGTGATCAACCTGTTCTTGTCTGGCTGCGCGAAGATCTTCGCCTCACCGATAACCCTGCGCTTCGGAAGGCTGCTGAGACGGGCAAGCCCGTTGTCTGTCTCTTTGTGCTCGACGACGAAGCGCCCGGAGCGTGGGCGCTCGGCGGCGCACAGCGATGGTGGCTCCACCACTCGCTGGTTGCGCTGGGCGAAGACCTGGATAATATTGGCGGCACACTGATCTTAAGACGCGGCGAAGCTAGCGAAGTGGTCCGCGGTCTTGCATCGGATATCGGCGCAGGAGCCGTCTACTGGAACCGGCGCTATATGCCGTGGCAGATCGATCAAGACAAAGAGTTGAAGTCAGCGCTGGCAGCCGACGAGATCGAGGTCGAGAGCTTCAACGGCCGCCTGCTCCACGAACCTTGGACCGTCAAAACCAAAACTGGTGGCCCCTATAGGGTGTACACACCCTATTGGAAACAGATCCAAACGAGGGACGTGCCCGATCCTCTTCCTGGCGTTCGCAAGATCGATAGCCCGAGTTCGCCGCCCCTATCGGACTCGCTCGAGAGTTGGGGCCTCCTCCCTACCAAACCGAACTGGGCCACGGGTTTCGAGCCCATCTGGGAGCCCGGCGAAGCCGGGGCGCGCAAGCGCTGGCGGGCTTGGGCGAAGACTTATGCTGGGCGCTACAACAGCGAGCGTAACCGGCCAGATCTCGACACGACCTCACGCATGGCGCCCCATATTCATTTCGGTGAGATCAGCATTCTGACCATGTATCGCGAAGTGGCCGACATGATTGAAGAGGGGGCCATCGATCATGACGAGGGGAAGACCTTTCTCTCTGAACTGGTCTGGCGCGAATTCAGCTATCATCTTCTGTTCTATAACCCAGACATGTTCGACCTTCCGATTAATCGTAAGTTTGCGGATTTTCGGTGGAACAATGATGAAGCTCACTTCAAGGCTTGGACCACGGGGACAACCGGGTATCCCATAGTTGATGCCGGTATGCGGCAGCTCTACAGCGAGGGTCATATGCACAACCGTGTGCGAATGATTGTCGGGAGCTTTCTCGTAAAAGATCTTCTGATTGATTGGCGCCGCGGGATGGAATGGTTCTGGGACACCCTCGTCTGCGCGGACCCCGCCGCCAATACGGCGAGCTGGCAATGGGTGGCTGGCTGCGGCGCCGATGCCGCGCCCTTCTTCCGCGTCTTCAACCCGATGACCCAGGGCGAGAAGTTTGATCCTGATGGCGCCTATGTCAGGCGTCACGTTCCCGAACTCGCCAAGCTTCCGGCCAAGCATATCCATGCCCCTTGGAAGGCCCCGCACGAGGTGCTCGCGAAAGCTGGGGTGACCTTGGGCGAGACGTACCCTCGGCCCATTGTCGATCACGGAATCATGAGGGAAGAGGCGCTCAGCCGGTATCAAGAGATAAAATAGTGGCGAGCTCCTCCTCAATATCGCATCGCTTGCAGAAGAGTGTGCAACGCGGGAAGGAGACCCCATGGTTAGGCCCATTCGCTTAGAATTCGAAGGCGCATCCGGCGCGAAGCTGGCTGCTCGCCTGGATCTCCCAACAGGCGCGATCGGCGCTTATGCGCTCTTTGCCCATTGTTTCAGTTGCTCAAAAGATCTCACGGCCAGCCGGGCCATCGCGACGGCCCTCACCGAAGCAGGCATCGCGGTCTTACGCTTCGACTTCACCGGTCTTGGCGGTTCAGGCGGCGACTTCGGGCATACCAATTTTTCCATGAACCTCGGCGATCTCAAGCAAGCCGCGATGTTTCTCGAAGAGAATTACGAAGCACCGCAACTCCTTGTTGGCCACAGCCTGGGCGGCGCAGCAGTTCTGGCCGCAGCGGCAGACATTCCTTCGATCCAAGCCGTCGCGACGTTGGCTGCACCGGCTGATGTGGATCACATCACCGGACAATTCGGCGACCAGCTCGAGACCATCAAGAAGGAGGGCAAAGCGGAGGTCCTCCTCGCCGAACGCCCCTTCACGATTGAAAAGCAATTCCTCGACGATATCAGCAACCATGACATTGAGACCTCGGTTTCACAATTGAAGAAGCCACTCCTGGTGCTGCACGCTCCAACGGATGCACAGGTGGGCATCGAGAACGCGACGCGGATCTTCTCGGCTGCGAAGCACCCCAAGAGCTTTGTCTCGCTTGATACAGCTGATCATTTGCTCACGAACAAAAGCGATGCTGCCTATGCGGCTTCGGTGATTTCATCTTGGGCACAACGGTACCTCAATCTCTGTGGTCCGCTGGCTGACGGTGTGCCCGAAGAAGCGATGGGCGTGGATATCCGCGAAACGGGCCAGGGTAAGTTCCAAGCCATGGTCGCAGCAGGCCCTCACCGCTTCATCGCCGACGAACCAACCACTATTGGTGGCCTCGGCTCAGGCCCCAGCCCTTATGAGTTCCTCTCGACGGCGCTCGGCACATGCACGTCGATGACCATTCGCATGTATGCGGAGCGGAAAGGGCTGCCACTCGACCGCGTCTCGGTGAACGTCGAACACGAACGCCGCCACGGCCAAAGCGCCTCGGAGGCGGGCGAAAAAGAACCTCCTATTGACCATTTCACCCGTAACATCCGCCTCGAGGGCCAGCTCGATGAGGCGCAACGACAACGGGTTCTCGAAATCGCAGACCGCTGCCCCGTTCACAGAACCCTGGAACGCGGCGCAACGGTCACAACAAAAGATGTGGACGGATGAAAGCTTCAGATTGCCAAGACATGAGCGAAGTGCGCGCCGAGATCGATCGGCTCGACGCGGCATTGGTGGACCTACTGGCCGAGCGCTGGACCTATGTGGATCGCGCCTGGCAGCTGAAACGCTCGCCGGCTGAGGCGACAGTGCCGTGGCGTATTCAGGCCGTGATCGACCAGGTGCGTGAGCGAGCCACTGAAAAAGGATTGCCGCCGTCGTTAGCGGAAGCTCTATGGCGGCAAATCATCGGCTGGGGCATCCAGTACGAAGAAGAAAAACTGAAAGAACGTCCATGAGTGAAGACAAGGAAGAGGCGCTTGCCCCCGGAATTCTCTCAGTCTTCGAGGGTATGCGGAAGACCTTCAAGAGCGAGCATCCGCTGTTCGGACGCATGCAACCTCGGCCAGTCAGCGCAAGCCGCGGCAAGCTTGTGGTCGAACTGACCCCAAGCGAGGACTTCCTGCACGATGGCACCATTCATTCAGGCCTTATGACCATCATTCTCGATACGATTATGGGCGCCTCGGTGTGGTCGAGGCTGGAAAGCTTCACCCCAATCGCAACGATTAATCTGCAAACGGATACACAAAGCAATGCCCGCCTAGGCAAGATCATCACCTGTGAGGCGATCTGCGAAGATGTCTGTGATGACGTTGCGATCGCCCGCGGACGAGCCACATCCGAGGACGGCACACTGCTGGCAACAGGTGCCGGGACGTTTATTGTCGGTACACGCAGTGCACGGGTGAGCCGAATATGAGCAGAGACCTCCTCACACCGGGACCCGAGACTCTTAAGCGCGTGGAAGAGCTCACGGCCGACTCTCCCATGTCAAAATGGTTTGGCCTCGTCACCAGCGTCGAAGACGATGAACATCGTTTCAAGCTCACCTTTGACGAACCTCATATTGGCAATCCAGTTCTTCGCGCTCTGCATGGCGGGGTGATTTCCGCTTTTCTTCAGCACGCAGCGACTCTCGAGGTCCTAAGCCGCGTTGGAGCAGACGTAAAAGCGCGGCCCATCAGTGTGCATACGAGCTATCTACGCGGCGCACGTGACCAAGACTTTACCGTCGCTGTACAGATCGAAAGGATCGGTCGCAGGATCGCCTTTGTGGAAGCACGCGGCTGGCAAGGCTCCGAGGACGAAGCCGTGGGCTCTGCTGCGATCGCGCTTCGTCTGTTCGGCGACTAAATTTTGCGGAACGATGTCGCCTTGGTGAGAAAGCCAGTTTTCTGGTTTTCTGGGACCAACCCAACTTCACCGAACAGCTCCGGCAGCGACTCTTTGCAATAGCTGTCATAGTACGGCTCGTGGAACGCTTTGGGGAAGCCCTCGAGCAAGAGGTCCATCGCGGTATCCCCGTACTGAACACTGTCCACATGGACATAGAGGCCGCCAGGCTTCAGCGTTCGCGCAATGCTCGCGGCGACTTCGCGCCTCACCTTTGGCGGAAGCTCGTGAAAGAGATAGACCGACGTCAGAAGATCCAAACTGTCATCAGGAAACGGAAGATCCTCCGCAGCAGCCCTCAAGAACTCGATCTGGTTAGCGGCTTTCGCTGCTTTTCGCGCCTCATCAAGATAAGGTTCGGAAAGATCAACTGCAGAGAGGCGAAGCTCGGGCGCGTTATCGATGATCTCAGCCAAGAGCCGACCGGTGCCGCACGCCACATCGGCCAAATGAATTTCAGAACGTGCCCGGCCGCTGTCTTCTAGGCGACGGATCTCATCCATGATCAGCGCGAGACCCCGGCGGCGCATGGCATCTGCAGATCCCGTGAACAGCACCTCGACCTGGGTATCGTAGACTTTGGCCGATTTCTCCGACAGCCAACCATCCGACTGGAAATGAAAATTCTGTTTGTAGTAGGTGGGAAGATCGTCTTCGGCGATATCACGGACCTCGACCCCGCCACCTTTGCGGTTTGAGCGGCGGCTGACTTCGCGTGCCTCTTTCAGGTAGTCGCGGGCGTCGCGAAACATCCGACTAGGCCGCGGCGGCCGACGGATATCCCGGGGCATCAGGTACTTGCCAGCCTCGATATCGGCCCATTCGTCTTGGAACAACTGAAAGAACGAGCTGCGCATCTCCTTCATGTCAGGGACCGGAGTGCGGCTCGGCTGAGGCACCTCGCCTGGCTTCGTCATGGGCCCAACGATATGGCGACCAGCAACATAAAAGGCTGTGTACCAACCGACCTTCGCTGTCGACGCTGCACCATAAGCCAAGCGTTTGAGGTTTGTCTCTAGGCCACGCGCAACCATCACGTTCTCCTTCGAAAGACTGCCACTGCTTCAATATGGGGCGACCAACCAAACTGGTCGACCATCACCATACGCGAAAGACCATACTCAGAAGCGAACAGGGATGCATCGCGCGCCAACGTCGCGGGATTGCACGAGACCGCCACAATGGTCGGAACCCGCGCAGCGGCAAGCTCCCGCGCCTGGTCCAGCGCCCCGGCGCGCGGAGGATCGAAGACCGCCAGGTCGATGTCCTTAAGCTCTGATGCCTGAAGAGGCCTTGCGAAAAGGTCGCGATGCACGATGGTCACGTCACGGCCGGACATTTTCGATGCTGTTTCAAGCGCCCTTGTCGCAGGTTCAAATCCATCCGCCGCGAGAACCCGCCGTCCTTCGCTGAGCGGCAACGCAAACGTACCCAAACCACAGAAAAGATCAGCCACCACCTGAGCGTCGCTAGCAGCAGCCATCACTTCACGGATCAAAGCCTCCTCCCCTTCGCGTGTAGCCTGAAGGAAGACGCCTGCAGGAATACCGACCGGAACGCCGCCGAGCGTAATCCTCGGCATACGGCGTTCCGCAGCGGTGATGCCATCAGCACTAAGCCGCGCCAGGTCTTGCTCATCTGCAAAAGCCGATAGCTTCTCGCGAGCCTCGAATGAAAGATCAGCCTCCTTGACACCCTCCAGCGCCAGATCGATGCCAGTCTCGGTCAGGGTCGCTTGCGCTGAAAAAGAGGACGGGATCTCTCCCATCAGATCTCGGTAAAGACGGCCTAGAGGTTTGAGAAGGCCGAATAATTCTGTGCAAAGAACAGTGCACTCGCGAAGATTGACAGTCTCACCACCCGATAAGCGATGAAATCCGACCCCGTGGGCTGTGATGGAAAACTTCGCACGCCTTCGCGATAAGGGCGGCGAAGCGTAGATCTCAGAAAGTTCAGCCTCCGGATAGTCTTTTCGCATCTCCCTGAGAAGACGATCGCGCTTAAGGTCGCGAACGGCATCCTCCCCCCAGTGCTGCAACGTGCAGCCCCCACAGGCATCACCTGGGCGTCCAAAGTGCTGGCACTGCGCAGGTTGGCGGCCTGGGGCGTCCTTCATGCGCTCGAGCACATCGGCACGCTTTCCCGTGATCGCCGCCCGCACCTCTTCACCAGGCATGGCGAATGGCACCGCGATATCGCCCGACATCCCATCGCCGGAGGGCAAGGCGCCTTCGATGGTGAGAATGGCCTCTTTCGGCGGGGGTGATTTCCGCGTTCTTTTTTTAGGTGGCCTTCTTGTCCGCACAGAGAAGAAACTCCTTGGTCCCCTCACCTCCGAGGATCGGGCTGTCTATGATCGGTCGAGGCAACCAACCGAGCTTGGCGATGGCATTCACGACGTGAACTTCGAGGAATTTTCGCTGCTCCTCAAGCGAAGGAAGCACACGGCCATTTTTGCCGATGGCTTCCCGGCCAAGCTCGAATTGCGGCTTGAGAAGCGTGATCAGGCAGGCATTGTCTTTGGCAAGCGTCAACGCGGGGGGCAGTGCTTTCGTGACGCTGATAAAGCTCACATCACAGACGATGATGTCGAGGGGATCAGGGATCAGCGCCTGCGTCAGGTCCTTGGCGTGGGTGCCCTCGTGGCTGACAACGCGAGAGTCGTGTCTCAGTGTGCTGGCCAATTGATCTCGACCCACGTCGATAGCGAACACCTTGGAGGCGCCCCGACGGAGCAGCACATCTGTGAAGCCGCCAGTGGAAGACCCAAGATCAAGACACGTGCACCCACTGGGATCAACGGCGAAAGCCTCGAGCGCATGGGCGAGTTTCAGCGCGGCGCGCGAGACAAAATCATGGGCGTCTGTGCTGATCGTGAGATCAGCATCGGAAGGCACATTGATACTCGCTTTGCGGATGATCGCACCACCGCATGAGACATGACCCTCACGGATCATCGCTTGGGCGCGGGAACGGGTCGGCGCCAGGCCTCGCTCAACGAGAGCCTGGTCGAGGCGCATTACTCTGCGACGTGAGAAGCCGCGCCCGTGTCCATAGCGAAAGTTTTGAGTGCTTCTTGAGCGATGTTGTCAGCGGTTAGGCC
>CAWUIJ010000079.1:0-12710 GCA_963922235.1 uncultured Parvularcula sp.
TAAGATGAGGACAAATCCTCCGCCCACGCATCCCATGTTTCCAGGCTAAAACTGAAGCCATGAAGCAAAAGAATAACAGGAGCATCACCGGGCCCCTCGTCTCGAACGCGAACCCTTGCGCCAGCAATCTCGACATACTGGTCGGGCCCATCTGGCGTGAGAGCCGACGGTGGTTCAGCGGTTTTCGTCGCCTCATCACGGGGCCAACCGAGATAGGCAGCCGCCAACGCAGCGATCACGATGATGACCCAAGCAATCCGCATGGCTCTCACCTTTCGTCAAAAAAAGAGCGCGGCCTGGCGGGAGGTGTCCAGGCCACGCTTCGATGTGTGGGAATTAGTACCGATACTCAAGGCTAGCCGTGAACGTCGCTGGAGCTCCGTAGAAGGCTGAGTACGCACTATCCACACCAAGTTGGCTTGGTGTCACAAAGTTATAGGCGGCAACTCGGTACTCTTCGTCCGTCAGATTACGGCCGTAAAGTCCTACGCGCCAATGGTCATTCGCGCTTGTCCATGTCGCCGACACGTTGAGCAGAGTGTACGCGTCCGGATCGAGCGCGGGACCACCCTCTGGGAATGTCGGGTTTGTACCTGCTTCGAAACCATTGTTCTCAACGTTGAAGAGATTGTATCCGTCGCGATACTCCGCCGAGCCGTTGAAAGTCAGATCACCGCCAAAGATCTCCTGCGGAACATTCCAGATGATACCGATCCTGCCGGTCAGCTCTGGTGTGTTCTGCGTCACGAATTGATCGGCGATGTTCACACCGGCTGAAAGGATCTCTTCGATCTCGGCGTCGATCCAACCCATCACACCATTGATGGTGAGGCTATCTGTGAGGGCGAAGGCTGCTTCGACTTCAACACCGGTGTATTCAGACTTACCCGCGTTGAAGACTGACGAGACGAATGTATCGTTGGTGCCATCGTTGTCGCTGTCCGCACCCTGTTGAACGGTGATTTGCTGATCTTCATAGTCAGCAAGGAAGGCTGCGATTGCATAGGTCAGACGACCTTCTGCGAGTGAGCCTTTGGCGCCGATCTCGTAGCTTTGCACCGTTTCAGGACCAAAGCCTTCTTCAGAAAGACCTAGGGGATCAAGATCTGCCCGGGCCCGCGGGTCAAAGCCGCCAGCCTTGAAGCCTTCTGAATAAGAAGCATACGTCGTGAAGTTGTCGACTGGCTTCCAAGACAGAGACACGCGCGGCGTGAACTTCTCGTCGGTCCGCTCAAGACCTTGATAACCGGTATTGGTCGAGAAGAAGATCGACGCGGTGTTGCTTGGGTCAAAGGAACCTGAGCCCAGGCCAAGCCACGTTTCACGGGTCACGTCAGCCACTGTCTTATCCTCAGTGTAGCGACCACCAACAGAAAGGCTCCATTGGTCTGTGAGCTCGTAGGTCACATCGGCGTAGACCGCGATGTTCTCTTTTTCCTGCTCACCGGCTTGATAGACTGTGACGCCGAGACCGCCGAGGATCACGTCAAAAGCGCCCGAAGCCGTGCCATCGAGATAGTAGAGGCCAGCAACGCCGGAGAGCTTGCCGAAATTGAAAAGCGCCTGCAGCTCGTGGCTTTGCTGATCATCTTCGTAGATTGCTGGAACATCGAAATCAGGTTGCGGAAGCGCGTCGAAGTCGATGGGTGTCACGGTCTCGCTGTCACGATAAGCTGAGATCGACTTCAGAGTGACCGCATCGCTTACGGTCCATTCGGCAGTCAAAGATACGCCGCGGGTTTCCACGCGGTTGTCATCGCCCAGACCCGCACGGGTGTCATAGACATTGTTTGTCACCGGGAACGTACCATCAGCACTGGGAAGAAGACGGTGGCCGTGGCGGGCGTTCGAATTGTCTTCCGTCTCATCAGCGCTGATCCGGACTTTGAAATTGTCCGTTGGCTGCCAAAGAGCACCCACGCGGTAAGCGCGCACATCTTTGTTGTAGTGCTCTGCTCCCGTGTTCAGGTTGGTGCCGAATCCATCGCGGCTGTAGTCGGCGATTGCACCTGTGACGGCAAGTGTGTTGTTGATCGGCACTGAGCCAGAGACTATTTGGTCGTACTGACCATAGGAGCCAAAGTTCACCCGCGCTTTGAATTCCGGTTCTGTCAGACTCGGATCACGCGTGACATACTTAATCGCACCACCGATGGTGTTGCGGCCGTAGAGGGTCCCTTGCGGTCCACGGAGGACTTCGATGCGGTCGATATCAAAGATATCAAGGACAGCGCCCTGTGGGCGAGCGACGAAGACATCGTCGATATACACACCAACGCCAGGCTCAAAACCCCAAAGCGGATCCTGCTGACCAACGCCGCGAATGAAGGCGATCAGTGTCGAATTCGAGCCGCGTGCGACTTCAATCGTCGCATTGGGTGTCAGGCGCTGAACGGATGTGATGTCGATAGCGCCAAGTGCATCAAGCTCTTCCCCGGTGGTTGCTGTCACGGCCAAGGGCACGTCTTGCAGCGTTTCTTCCCGGCGGCGGGCACTGACGATCACGACATCGCCGTCATCATCGGTCACTTGGAATGCAGCGGCTCCTGTGGGCGCCAAAGGGGCCATCGCCGCCAAAAGAGCTGACGCGGACGCGCCGAGTGCGAAAACTGACTTCATCTGATTGTCTCCCTAGTCCGGCTTTTTGCCGCCGTTTTCCAAGACGATATGCGTCACGAAGGGGCTCTCCAACGACCAGAGCGCGCATGAGCAGTGAACATATTCGATCACAACAGCGAAATAAGCGAAATTGTGACTTTTTCAGCTCACCTGAGAGCAGCCATAGCCCTTGGGCGTCACGCCGTTCCACGCCTTAAACGCGCGGTTGAAGCTTCGGACGTCGGAAAACCCAAGGCGTTCCGCCACTTCCACGGGCGGAAGTCCGTCGGATATCAACCACTTGGCCTTTTCATCCAAGATTCGCTGACGCATATCTCTGAAGGAGGTTCCCTGTGCGGATAGATATCGCCGGAGTGTCGCTGTGCTTACGCCCATGGCAGCGGCCACGGCAGCCTGGTCGTGAAGCCCAGCCTCGATGAATCCAGCCACTTGGGTTTCGATCGGCGTTTGATCGCTCGTCCGGCCGTAGCGAAGCATTTGGTCAATACGCTGATCGACAGTGCCTTCATCGCGGCGGAACCGGATCTCCGTGTTCGCCTCTTCTTTGGTGTAAAGGAGGCTGTATTGCTGTGACTGCATTTCGAGCGGTACGCGCCAAAATGCGAGATGAGATTCGGCAGTGGGAACTTGAGGGCGTTTGACCCGGACGCGTGAGAGCCCTTTGACCGATGGTGCTGGCGCGATGGTCGAAAGAAAGGCGTGCAAGAAGACCAGCGTGGTTTCCATCACGAAGAAGGCTTCGTCGGCAGTCACTTCTGGGGTATACGGAAACGTGTTGTCGTCCACACAGAAAATCACGTGGTCGTCGGTTTCCTCGACGCGATTGAACTCACCGCCATGGAGAAGATTGTAGGACGTGGCGACGATGCCCATCGCCTCTTTGAGTGTCCCGTCTTCAGGAATGTGCTGCCTGACAAATTCGGTCGATCCCGGTAGCAACTGACGTTCCGACAGATGACAGGTCTCGTCACGCACTTGCTCCATGACCTGCGACCGGATGCGGAAGTAATCGATCAGCGGCAGTTCGGTGTCGGGCTGATAAGACAGCGCATCTGTTGCAAGCCCCACCGCGTTGGCCACACCATCGGGATCAAGCCCTGCGCCTTCAATCAGTCGCTGGGCGTGCCGCACATGAAAACGAACCGTCACCGAGCCTCCCGCTGCATTCTCGTGTGATGTCATACCACGACATGGAGCGTAGCACATACCAGGCTGCAGAAGCTTGTGTTCGATCAAAAGCTTCGGGCTGCGTTCAAACCGGGAAATGGTGGGCGATGAGAGACTCGAACTCCCGACATCCTCGGTGTAAACGAGGCGCTCTACCAACTGAGCTAATCGCCCGGGAACGCGGCCCTTAGCTGAAGCTTTCGCTGCGCGCTAGCGCTTCAGGACATCTTCCATCACATAATAGATGATCGTCTGCTCATTGACACCGCTGAGGTAATGAGCGCCTGGGCCGATGGCATAGATCGCCACATCTTGTCCGCCATGGGTCTCTGAAAACAACGGAACTGTTGCTTGTTGGCGGTAGTCCTTCGTGATGGCCTCTTCATTGGTCACAAACGGCCGCCCTGCCCGTGTGGTCTCCGTTGCGGGGACGATCCTTGCGCCGGGTCCATTGGCGTAAGAAAGTGCCGTGTACGGCTTTTGGTCATTGGCCTGGACCGGCAAAGCGTCCGCTTGCCCTTGCGCGTTCACCGAGCGCACCACACCAAAAATCGGATTGCCCCGATGCGGGTAGCCGGCGAATGTCATCGTATGGCCGTGGTCAGCGGTGACGATGATGAGCGTCTCTGAGGCATCGGTCATCTCTGAGGCGACCTTGACCGCCTCATCAAAAGCAATGGCATCGGTCAGTGCACGGTAAGCATTGCCACCATGATGGGCGTGGTCGACGCGGCCTGCTTCGACCATCAGGAAGTAGCCATCTTCATCTTGAGACAGACGCTCAATCGCAAAGGCCGTCATCTCAGCGATTGAAGGCTCACCCGCCGGATCTTCGCCGCGATCGACTTCGTACTTCATGTGGCTGGGTTCGAAGAGACCGAGTACCTTGGCACTTGTTGCCGAGGCTGCGAGGCCTTCTGATGAGTAAACGACCTCATGATTGCTGCTGAGCGCGCGCCAGGCAGCGGTGAGATCACGGGAGTCGTCCCGCTCGCCTCTTCTGTTCGGGTATTCTGGATCAGACATAGCACTGGGAAGAAAATTCAACCGTCCGCCGCCCAGGGCGACGCGAATGTCATAGACCGAACCTGCTTCGATCAACTGAGCGGCTATATCTGTACACGCAGAGTCGTCTGGTAAGTCCGTGTCGGCTTCCCAATCGCGGTCGGGACTTGATGCGTAGACAGCAGCAGGCGTTGCGTGGGTGATCCGTGCAGTGGAGACAACGCCAATCGCCCGGTCTGTCGCTGCAGCCACTTCAATGATGGTTGGGAGACGGTGTTCGAGGCTAGCCTCACAATCCCCACGCGCCACCGTCTGGTCGACATTGACAACACCGGCTTTGGTCTTCTGACCACTGAGCATTGCCGTCGCTGTGCCAGCACTATCGGGCACCTGCAAGTTGGTGTTGTAGGTTTTGGAAAAGCCCGTGAACGGAAGCGTCTCGAAATGAAGGACGTGCTCTTCACCGGCGCTGCCCGCCAGCTGGCCAGCCAAAATCCGGGCCGCCGTGCTGGTGGTGACATCCATTCCGTCAGCGATGAAAAGGATGACATTCTTCGCTGGCCCTTCAATCGGCTGAACAGCCTTCCTAACCTCTAAGGCTGCCCGGCCTTCCGCTTCCCAATCCGTCACCGCTGTCGCAGCTTGAAATCCCAGCGCTAGTAGAGCGTCCATGCTTTCCCCTCAAACATCGTCTCTGTGTGACACGTCGCTTCGAACAGAAACGCATGCGAGGCAACGGTTGGGCTGCATTCGCGCTCGTGTGCCGCAATTGTGAGTGATGCCCTAGCCGCCGATCATGACGGTCGGTGCGCCAGCGACGATGCTTCCCCCATGGGCTGTAGTGTCTCCCATGCGAGCGGCCGGCATCTTGCCGATCATGACAGTCGCAGAGCCTTTGACAATCGTGTCAGGTGGGCCGACGCAGGTGGCCATATCGGTTGCGCGCGCCGCGGGCATCTTAGCAATCAAGACCGTGGGTTGGCCTTTGATGATCGGTCCACCGACGTGGGGAACCGTGCCTGTCACCATCGGACAGACATGCATATCACCGATACGCGCGGCAGGAGGCATCAGGCTTCCCGAGGTTGGGCGTAGACGAGGACCCTGCGTTGTTCTGGTGCGTAGTCGCCATAATTCCGGTCGAGCATCCGCTCACCAAGCGGCCGTGTTCTGATCCGATCTTCCGTCACAGCGCAGGTGCCGACGAGATAGGATCGAAGCGTCTCAGCGCGCCGGGTCGAGAGGCTCATATTGTAAGCGTCCGTACCCTTCGCATCCGTATGCGCCTCAAGCGTGACGTCGAAGTCGGGCCGCTCCTGCACAGCCGCGCAGAGGGTAGCGAGGACAGGAACTGAATCCTCGGCGACCTCGGCACTGTCATAAACAAAACGGATCGCGAGAGACACTTTCGTTGATGGCACGAAATCGCCGCCTTCAATCAGGTCGAGGTTGAGGTCGCGGCACTCGCGCCCTTCTTCTGCACAAGCAGCAATCGCAGGTTGGTCGAAAGCATCGAGATCGTCGCCGGAACTTTCCTGTAACTCGCGGTACTCCTCAGCATTCGCGTCGAACACTTCCACGATGTCGTTCACTGCGTCCTGATCTTGCGCCGCAACAGTTGTTGCGCAGAGCGCCAATGCGGAACCGCTCAGGAGGGCCCATGCTATGCGCGTTTGCATCATTTCATCCCCTTATCAGCCGCAACACTTCAGCGGCCGTATGCCTCTTAGGTTACCCAAATGGGCGTAAGATGGAAACCATCAGATACTGTCGATTGTGAAAGGCACTAAGCATCAATCACAATCACCGTCACGTTATCCCTCGCTTGTTTCTCTAACGCTCGGGAAATCAACATATTCGAGGCTGTTTCGCTGTTCGGGTTGGACTTCAAAATAAGCGCAATCTCTGCATCCTCGAGCGGACCTGTGAGGCCATCGCTGCAGAGCAAGAACCGATCCCCAGGGAGAACCTGTTCCCGTCGCTGATCGACCATGAGAGCGGGATCCACACCCACGGCCCGCGTGACCACGTTTCGACGAGGATGGGTCCGGGCGTCCTGCTCGGTGAGGTGGCCGGCATCCACAAGTTCTTGGACAAGGCTGTGATCGTTGGAGATCTGCTCAAACGTGTCCCCTCGAAGCCTGTAGCAGCGGCTATCGCCGACCCAAAGGCACGCCACGTGGTCTCTGAAAGCGAGAAGCGCCACCACCGTTGTGCCCATTGAGGTGAGTGCTGGATCACTCGCCACGCGGTCGAGCATCGCTTTGTTCTGGGCAAGGATTGTATACTCAACGTCATTGAGGAACGTTTTCCCTCCCAAAGGTGGCGGCAAGGCGGCAAGAGCTTCTGCCAGCATGCGGCTTGCAACATCGCCGGCATCGTGACCTCCGACACCGTCGAGCACGGCCCAAAGGCCGATGCCGTCTCGCGCCACAAAGCTGTCCTCATTCAGCTTACGAACGGTTCCAATATCGCTGGCGCCACTTGAACGATAAGCAAAGTCGAATTGATTGGTGGACATCAGGCCGCTCCCTGAGGCGTCAAGATAAGATCAAGACCTCGAGAACAGAGGTCATCAAAACTCTTGAACTCGTGGCTGATCTTCTGTGGTCCGCTTGCCGACCATTGCGAGAGCCATATGGAGGTGACGTTGGAGGGAACGGCAAGACTGATGCTTGCTAGCCGGCTCTCGACATCATCGAGCGCCATTTGCTCAAACGCGGCTTGGTCGATCAGAGCGGCGATCCTTGTGATGCTCTCCGCGTCAGGAGCATTAGCGTCGTCCGAGCTCTCGGAAAGGACGAAGAACGGAAACAATCGGCCGACGGCATCGGCACTTGGTCCGAATACGCCCGCAATGGCTCGGTCAATGATGGCCCCTGCCCCCGAAATAAGCGCGAAGAGCGGCATCTGAGCGAAGATGTCGGCAAACGCATCGCCGTAACGTTCTCGTCCGTGGGCGACCAATGAAGAGCCAAGCCGATCGGCGGCCTGCTCGAGTTCTGTCGAGATGTTGTTCGAGATGAAATCCCCTCGATCTGGGATCTTGCCGTAATAGCCGACAGATATCACGAGCCTGGCCCCCGGCAGGAGACCTGGTTGATTGCCGTGCTTGTGAACGGGTTCACGACGCTGTTGGCCGCAATTTGAAAGACGAAGGTCCCCTCACCCACACTGACTGTGTACTGCGCAGTTCGGCCATCAATCCGCCGTTTTTGCGCTTCACTGATCATGCGGAAAAAGCCCCAGTCGCCTTCCCAGCTTTTCCCCTTGGTCTGACCGTCGGACGCTTGGAAGTTCACGCGAACTTCGCCGCCCGGTCCAGGCCACGATAACCGCGTGGGACGGGCCGCTCCATTGGCGTAGGTGATGGTCTCACCCAGCGCATTGAGGCGAACCTCAAGCGCTCCCGTGACAGAGACGGGGGTGAGGCTGAAGCTTGTTCCTGGCGCGCCGCCTTGGAAGTAAGCGTTGCGCACGTCCTCTGCGGCCTGAAAGCTCGCCACCATACGGCTATCGATACCCAGCTGTTCGCCTTCGGGGGTTACGACCCAATCCCTGCCGACACGGTCCACATAAGGGTTCAGCTTCTCCTTGGTGAATGTATCAACCGTTCCGCCTACGCCGAAGTAAGCTTCAAAGTCACCGAGCCCCACCTCGTCAGCTGCGCCTCTCCGAAGGGGGAAACGTCCGGCGATCCGTGTTTGGCAAACATCTTCGACGGAGCCTTCGAATTCACTATTGAGGGCCGCGCGGCCCGTGCTCGCTGCGACGGCACTCCCTGCACTGACATAGGACGAGAACCAGCGACCCAATTCCCGAGGAAGCTGCTCCGCCACGCCCTCAAGGCGACGTCCCGCCGCTCTGACATCGGCGAGGGTTTGTTGCTGCTCTGAAGGCCGGGCACTCGCGTTATCGCTCAAGGCTTGTCCGTAGTCAGAAAGGATACGGAGGGCTTCGTCGATGGGTGATTGGCCGGGCTCTCCCGCCACGGCTTGTTTCCAAGGGGCGAAGGCAGCGATCACAGCATCAGACACGTCCCCGCTCGGCCCGCCACCGGTCGCCGCGCGAACAGGTGCAGGTGCGCGTTGAGCCAGGGTGCGTGCTGTGGCTTCGACACCTTTTTCAACAGCGGTCTTCGGTTCACTCACATCAGTGAGGCCCGCGACCTCCTGTGCCAGAGCGCGAACGGGTGAGACTTGCCCCAGTCTCGTTGCCGTTCGGATTTGTTCGATCACCGCGTCGCCTTCAGCAGGCGCGCGCCGGACACTGGAGAGCAAGAGATCCCACTGCTCGACAAAATCGGACAGATATTGCTCTTCGATGGCGGCGGTCAGGACGGGTGTCGGCGTCGCGGATTGCATACCCGCGGCATCACCGAGGACACAGCTTTCTTGCTCAGCTTCCCGAATGACCCTTGCCGTGCGCGCGGCAAGTTCATCTCGGTAGAAGCTACCAGTGAACAGCCCCGGCACATTGGCATCAGAGGACGCAAAGGCCGCATTGGCTCGTTCGCCGCCCAATCGCGAAATGGTCATCGGCTCGCCCAAATCAGCAGAAGCCGCAGCTTTAAGGACTGCATAGAGACGAGCATCTTCGGGAAGAGCTGCGACATTCCTCCGGGCACGAGCAATCAAGTCGCCGTCAAGCTGTTGAGCGGATGCGGTGACTGCCCGGCCATCGCCGAAAAGGCTCGCCGTATGCAGCGCGAGGTCCTGGCGCAGCTGGTCAAAACGCGTGCCCGGATAGCGTCCAGACCAACCACTGTTCACCCAGGAAACGAGTGCTTCCACATCTTTATCAGTGGTCGGGCAAAGACCGCCCGCTGTGAGATAGGTTTTCAGCACCTCGTATTGAGCAGCAGGCTGGTTGGTGAAACCGCTCACGTCGGTCCCAAGATCAGCCATGACGACGGGAAGCAGCATCTGATCGAGAGCGTTGTGGTAAGCCCCCTCAACCCGCGGGCGCAGTGATCCTCGTTGGCCCAGCCCAAGAGACCAGCCGCTGGTGCGCATCCCTTCCGCAGTGGTGTTTGAAAATGTGAGGTCCCTCAGTTGGTTGAGGAGTGCCGTCACCTCTTCGACATTGGCGGATCCGCCTTCGGGCAAAGCGCTTAGATAGTCCGCCGACTGCTTTTCAAGGCTCGCGATCATCCGGGCGTTTTTTTGCCAGCCAAAAACCCATCCGATCACGGAGAGGACGGTCAGCACGCCGAGTCCAGCGACGATCAGAGTTCGCCGCTTTTGCATTTTAGCTTCTGCAGCCTGATTAATGCCGGCAATTCCAGCCTCGCCGAGCATTGTCTCTTTCAACAGCCGCTCAAGGAAAAATGTTTTGGATGCTCCGCGCACGGGAAGGGTTGCCATCGACGTGTCGAGGCCAGCCATCATGGAGCCGAGCACCCGGTCCATGGGTGAGCCCTCTTGCGTGGCGCTTGTGAGGTAGAAACCGCGAAGAAGAGGCTGTGTCTGAAAGGCATCCGAGCGGAAGCACTTGCTGAGGAAGGACTGAAGAGGTGCTTTGAGGTTGGCGAGCTCTTGGAGGAACGACATCATCCGAACACGCCGTGCTGGATCGCGATCTTGTTCAATGCGAGCGTGCAGACGTGCGGCAACAGATGACGCGAGCACCTCGAATTCTGACGTCGCCAATCCAACAGCCGAGCCATCTTCGGAGCGGTCCAGCGAGTACGTGAAACCCAGAACTTGAGCGCGCTCTTGAGCAGTGAGTTCGCTGAAAAATTCCTCAAACCCGGAGAGACGATCCGCTTTCGTCAGAACGACATAAACCGGCAGGCTCATGCCGAGTTGGTCGGTAACCTCTTTGATACGTGCACGGATTTGGCGCGCCTGGCGATCGCGCACATCTTGGCCGCCTGCAAGAGTGTCCGCTGGGACGGCGACAATGAGGCCGTTAAGAGGCTGACGTGGGCGGCGCTTTTTAAGGATGGAAAGAAAACCCAGCCACTCTTTCGCATCGGTGTTTTGATCGCTGTCCTGGGTTGTGAACCGACCTGCGGTGTCGATGAGCACGGCTTCGTCCGCGAACAGCCAATCGCAGTTGCGGGTCCCGCCAATACCGGCGACCGTGACATCACCCGTGTCGTCATCATAGAGACCAAGGCCAGCATTCCGAAGGGCTGTCGTCTTCCCCGAACCCGGCGGGCCGATCATCAAGTACCACGGCAATTCGTAGAGCTTGGTCCGGCCACCTTTGCCACCGCCAAGCTTGCTCACCGCTGCGTCGAACTTGCCGCCAATCTCAGCCACACCCGCTTCGGCGCGCTGTGCCGAGAGATCCTGCACAATCCCCTCGCCCGCATCCGCAGCTTTCTTCCGATCACGGTAAAGGGTGAAGCCAACATAACCAAAGATCAGGAGGATCACGATCAAGCGAACAACCCACCAGCCAAGCGGCGCGAACCCAGCAATGGCAATCAGTGGGCCAACAAACCAAATGACAATGGAGAGGAGTATCGCGCCTAAAGGCCGAATAACGATCGGCTTTCCTAAGAGGTCACGCAATTGACTCAGCATGATGGTGTCCCTTTTGTCAGCCTAGATCATCGCTTCGACAGAGTGATTGATACCCGCCTGTTGATACGGCGACCAGCAGGCGTGCTTTGGTCCACGCCCTTAAGCGGTCTGTCAGCGCCATAACCGCGTGTTTCAATTGTCCTGCTGGGATCGAGGACAGCTTGAACACGGGATGCAACGGACTGCGCGCGCTCTTCGGACAGTCGCACATTGCTTCCGCCATAACGCAGTGACCGGATCGGTTGGTTATCGGTGTACCCCTCAATGAAGATCGTTCCTGACGTCAACTCAGCTGCTTGCGCCACCCGCTCAAGGGTTGGGCCGAAGGCGCCCGACGGCTCGTGTCCACCGCTGCGGAACAATTCGCCTTCCTCAGTGCTTTGCAGTGTTACGCGAACAGCATTCGGAAAGTTCTCAAGACGCACACGACCACTGTAAACGTCAGGCTGAAGAATTTGTTCGATCTGAGCAAAAGGATCGCTCCTCACCGGGGGCGGCGGAGGGGTTTCTTCGGGTGCAATGAGGGTTGGGATTTGGGCCTGAGCCAATGGCGCGATCGCGGAATTTCCGCGTCGTGCAAGATCGAAAAGCAAAGTCGCATAGATGATCAACGCGATCACCCCGAAACCGGCAGCGAAAACCCAAAGAGGCGTCGAGGCGAGAATGGGCGTGTGGCCTTGGCGGCTTCCCTGCCAACGAGGCGAGAGCTCACCCTCTGCCCGTGGTCTCACCTGCTCATAGGCGCGAAACACCCGCTCTCGGGTATCGTCAACCAACGCGCGGCCATCGGCACGCGATCTGTGTTGGCCCTGAAAACCAGCACAAAGGGCAGCGTGCAAGAGACCCAATACCTGAGGAAAACGACCAGGATCAGCAATCAGAGCTTCCGCCATCTGATAAACGCGCTCACCACCATCAGTTCGGCTGTGGACACTGGCAGACAGGCTCGTTGCCCCCCAACCCGCCTGAACGCCCCAAGGGGTTGCCATCACGACGTCGTCAATGAGTGACGTCATGATGAAGCTCGCCCATTCAAGCTCGTCCTCTGCTGTACCCGATTGGCGGGCTCTGGCGTGGAACCGCTGGAGCATCGCCTCACACTGTCGCCGGAAACCGGCGGGATCCGGATGGGTCGCCATTTGACTTTTGACGCCCGCTTCAAGAAGTAGCTCTGCAGCCGCTGTCATCAGCGGTGTTGGACCAATCGTCTCTATGGGGCCATCGATCGGTGCTGCGGACGGCGTCTGAGGAGACAGGCTGCGACGCGCCTGTGCCGGTGCTTGCTGAACTGGAGCGGTTGGTGCCGGCGATGCTGCCGCGCCACCAAGCACCGCATCTCCTGCTGGTGGCCCAGCCGTCGGCGATGATGGAGGGGGTGTTGGT
>CAWUIJ010000080.1:0-12382 GCA_963922235.1 uncultured Parvularcula sp.
GCCGGTTTGAGGCTGTCGAAGCGGAGATGCAGACGGCATCAGACGCGGATGCTATTGTTCGTCTGTCCAAAGAGCATGCTGAACTGAAACCCGTTGCTGACGCGGCGCGTGACCTCACGGCAGCGCGTCAGGAGATGGAAGAGGCCCAAGAGCTTGCTGAGGGCGATGACGCTGATGTGGCCGAAATGGCCAAAGAAGAGATCGGTGAACTGAAGATACGGATTCCTGATCTCGAAGACAATCTCCAGATCATGCTGCTCCCAAAGGACAAGGCCGACAATGCTCCGGTCATCTTGGAGGTGAGGGCAGGGACAGGCGGCGACGAAGCCGCGCTTTTCGCCGGCGATCTTTTCCGAATGTATCAGCGCTACGCCTCGGACAAGGGCTGGCGTGTGGAGGTCCTGGAAGCCAATGACAGCGGTGTCGGCGGGTATAAAGAGGTCCAAGCATCGATTAGCGGCGATAATGTCTTTGGCCGGATGAAATTTGAGAGCGGCGTGCATCGCGTCCAGCGGGTGCCTGAAACGGAAACCCAAGGCCGAATTCATACCTCCGCCGCGACGGTCGCGGTTCTGCCCGAGCCTGAAGACGTTGATATCGAAATCAAAGAAGGCGACCTGCGTATCGACGTCTTCCGCGCCAGTGGCCCCGGCGGGCAGTCCGTGAACACCACGGACTCTGCGGTCCGGATCACGCACCTTCCCACCGGTGTGGTTGTGAGCCAGCAAGACGAGAAATCCCAGCACAAGAACCGCGAAAAGGCGATGAAAGTGCTCCGCGCGCGTCTTTATGATGCGGAGCGTGCACGGATCGATGCAGAACGCTCCGCTGACCGGCGCAGCCAAGTGGGTTCCGGTGATCGTTCCGAACGAATCCGAACCTACAACTTCCCGCAGAGCCGGGTCACCGATCACCGCATTGGTCTGACACTTCATAAGCTCGATAAGATCATTGCTGGCGAAGCGCTCGATGAGTTGATCGACGCCCTCACCCTGGAAGCGCAGGCGGAGCAATTGGCCTCCATGAAAGAGGACGCGTGATCACGCCAGAGATGACGGTGGCCGAAGCCCTCGCGCACGCTCGTGTGCTGCTCTCTGAAAGCCCCACCGCCGACCTCGATGCCCGTGTGCTTTTAGAAGCGGTGACGGGCAAAGAACGCGCTGCCCTGATCGCTCAGGATCACGAACCGATCGGCGACTTTGCGGAACCGTTCAACGAAGCCCTCGCCCGCCGGAAGCGGGGTGAGCCCATCGCCTATATCACGGAGCGTCAGGAGTTTTTTGGACTGACCTTTGCGGTCGGACCTGACGTCCTGATCCCTCGCCCCGAGAGTGAGATGCTGGTCGAGGCGGGTATTAGGGCGAACCCAAAACGAATCTTGGACCTTGGCACGGGCTCGGGTTGTCTTCTCATCGCGTCGCTGCACGCGCTTCCCGAAGCAGCAGGGGCGGGGATCGATGCCAGTCCCGAAGCAATTGCGCTTGCGTTCGAGAACAGCGAAGCCCTGCTCGAGGGCGACCGCGCCGAGTGGTTTCTTGCGAGCTTCAGCGAGGCGTCAGAGCTCTTCGATGGCGAAGACTTTGATCTGATCCTCGCCAATCCTCCCTATATCAGTGAGGGTGCTAAACTTCAGAAAAGCGTAGAAGAATTCGAGCCGCACATGGCTCTCTTCAGCGGGTCCGACGGCCTCACCGCGCACCGCGAGGTCGCCATTGCGATCGGGGCCCTCCTCTCGGGCAGTGGGCATGCCTATGTGGAGATCGGCAGTGATCAGGGAGCCGATGCACTGAACGTTTACGCGCAAGCATTGGCCGGCCGAAGCGTCACGCTTCACCAAGACCACGCCGGCCTTGACCGAATGGTTGCGATCACGCCCAAGCCAGGCCTATAGGCCTCCAACGCCTTCATCAAAAAGAACAACGACGAAAGCCCGAGCCAATCCATGTCCTTTTTCGCGATCCTGATCAGCACAGCCGCCGCCCAAGACGCTGCGGCACCGACCTCCACAGGCCTTTCGGGACTCGTTCCGATCCTTTTGATGATTCCGATCTTTTACTTCCTGATCATTCGTCCCCAGCAGCAGCAGCGCAAGAAGCACCAGGCGATGGTGGACGGCGTGAAGCGCGGTGATACGGTCGTCACCTCTGGCGGTCTGGTCGGCAAAGTCACCAAGGCTTCCAGCGATCCTGAAATCCAGGTCGAGATTGCTGACGGCGTCCAAGTCACCGTGATGCGCGGGACGCTTGCGGATGTTCGCGCCAAAACAGAGCCCGCTGCGGCCAACAACAACTAAGGACTGAACCGCCTTGCTTCGTTTCAATCGCTGGCAGACAATCGGCCTTGCACTGTTGATGGTGCTGGCGGCTTACGTCACTGCACCAAATTTCTTCCCAAAAGACGATCCGCTTCCTGGCTTTCCGGGAACAGGGCTGACCCTCGGTCTCGACCTCCAAGGGGGGTCGTACCTTCTTTTGGAGGTGGGCACCGACACGGTCATCGACCAGCGGATTGATAATCTGCGTGCTGATGTGCGGACAGAGTTTCGCCGCTCCCCTCGCGTCCGGTTCACCGGGCTGGAACGGACAGGCGATGTCATCTCCTTGCGTATTCCAGAAGGGGAAGACTTCGAAGCCGCCTCCACCCGCCTTCGGCGGCTTTCACGGCCTTTGACGGGAGCTCCTGGGCGGAGCTTGCTCGTCACGTCCGATGCGGAAAGCCGGCGGCTCACCGTGACGCTGACGCCAGAGGCACGCGAGAAATTTGCCAGCGATGCCGTTGACCAATCGATCACAGCTGTGCGTCGCCGGATCGACAATCTGGGTACGGTTGAGCCATCGATCCAGCGCCAGGGTGACAACAGATTGGTTCTTCAGGTGCCAGGTGACGGCGACTCAGAGCGCCTCAAGTCGGTCATTGGCCGGACCGGACAACTCAGCTTCCACATGGTGGACGACACGGTCGGGCCGCAAGAGATCCAGGCGGGTCGCATCCCGCCACGGCGCTTGGTGTATCCGTCCACTGATGGCGCAGGTATATTGGCGCTCTTTGAAACGCCTGACGTCACCGGTGATATGATCACAGACGCTTCCGCGCAGCCCAATCCAGATGGCGGCGGATTTCAAGTCAACTTCGCTTTCGATAACCGCGGACAGCGGCGCTTTGCTGACGTGACGCGAGACAATATCGGTCGACGTTTTGCAATCGTCCTCGACGAACAAATCATCTCTGCACCGACTATCCAGTCGCCGATCCTTGGCGGTAGCGGTAGGATCACGGGTCGCTTTTCACCTGAAGAGGCGACAGAGCTATCGATCTTGATCAAATCTGGTGCACTCCCTGCGCCGCTTCAGGTGATTGAGCAACGGACGGTGGGTGCAGACCTCGGTGCCGACTCGGTCCGGGCCGGGACAATTGCTTTGATCATCGGATTCAGTGCCGTGGTGATTTATATCGCCTTCACTTATGGCCGATTTGGTCTTTATGCGGATATCGCTTTGATCGCGAACGTGCTTCTCATTGCGGGCGCATTATCGCTTTTGGGCGCCACGCTAACCTTACCAGGTATTGCCGGGATCGTTCTCACAATCGGTATGGCCGTCGATGCGAACGTGCTCATTTTTGAGAGGATCCGAGAAGAGGTTGCATCCGGCAAACCTTCCGTGGCCGCGGTTGAGGCCGGTTACAAAAACGCCTGGTCGGCGATTTTGGATGCGAACCTGACCACATTGATCGCTGCCCTGATCATGTTCCAGCTTGGCTCGGGACCTGTGCGGGGGTTTGCTGTCACGCTCGGTATCGGCGTGATCACCTCGGTCTTCACCGCGTTCGTCATCACCCGCGTCTTTGCCGGCGGATATGTCCTCCGGGCTCGCCCCAAAACTCTGAAGATCTGAGGCAGTTCCATGGCATTTCAGCTCATCCCATCGGACACCAAAATCAACTTTGTGAAGTTTCGCTTCATCGCTTTGGCGATGTCGGCGCTGCTCCTCATCGGTTCGGTCACCGCCTTTTTCACGATTGGTCTGAACTTTGGCATCGATTTCCGCGGCGGTGTCACCGTGGAAGTGGGTCCAGCCGACGGAGAAACCTTCGACGACAACAGTCTGACCGCGGCTCGTCAGGCCGTGAATGGGCTGGGACTTGGTGATGTCCGGGTCCAGAACATCACGAACCCTGGCGGTGAGCAAGGCATCGTCGCGTTTATCGAAGCCGTGACGGACGCAGATGATGGTGACCTTCGCCAAAATGAGGTGGCCACACAGGTCCAAGACGCTTTGAAAGCCGCACTCGGTGACACAATCAGCATTCGCCGTGTTGATGTGGTGGGGCCAACGGTGTCCGGGGAGCTCGTGCAGCGAGGCGTGACGGCGCTGGTTGTCGCGATCGCGCTGATGCTCGCCTATATCTGGTTTCGGTTTGAGTGGCAGTTCTCGATCGGTGCCATCCTCGCTCTGACACACGATGTCATTCTGACCATCGGTGTGTTTGCAGTGACCCAGCTCGAGTTCACCCTGGCGATCATCGCCGCGCTTCTGACGATCATTGGTTACTCGATGAACGATACCGTGGTGATCTATGACCGGATCCGGGAGAACCTGCGGAAGTACAAGCAAATGCCGCTCAGCGATGTCGTTAATTTGTCCGTGAACCAAACACTTGGTCGGACGATCATGACCTCGTTGACGACGCTTTTGGCAGTCGTCGCTCTCTTTGTCTTCGGCGGCTCGGTGTTGCGCGGTTTCAGTTTTGCTCTGATTTGGGGCGTTGTGGTGGGGACCTATTCCACCGTCTACATCGCATCACCGCTGCTTTTGCAGACCGGAGTCAAGCGAGATTGGTCTGAGAACGGAGCAAAAACAGGTTCCGAAGCGGCAAGCTGATGACGCCTGAGAGGTTCGCGCCTCTTGCCGCGGATGATGCTGCGTATCTTTTGCAGGAAGCCCGGCGGTTCGAGCCAGACTGGATGCTCGTTCTGCCCTATGTGCCTGAGGAGAAGCGGGCAGCTTGGCTCGCGCTTCTTGGTTTTTTTGCTGAAGTCCTGACCATCCCTGATCGGGTGAGCAATCCCGTCCTCGGCGCGATCCGTGTGGCGTGGTGGCGAGAAGCCCTAGCGGAGGTCTATGGCGAGGGGCCCCCGAGAAAGCATCCCGTGGTTCTCGCTCTTGCCGCGACGATTTCTGCCGCCCTGTCGATCCGTCCCCATCTTGAGGGTGTTCTGGAAGCAATCGAGCCGTTTCTTGAGCCGGGCGAGGATACAGATTTCGACCTCGCCCTGCAGCGGCGCCTCGCACTCTACGCACCCATCACCCAGACTTTCGACGTGCTGGAGGGGAGAGACCCGTCACGTGGTGAGGCTCTCGCTCTCCACGCTCTTGCTCAGATTCAAGAGGATGCCAGCGCTGCAGCAACGGCTGAAGGTCCTGAGCCGATCAAGAGGCGTTTCGCCCGAGCCTTGGTTGCCAACCCTGATCTCAAAGGCGCCCTCCAAGATCAGATCAAAGCCTTCAAACGGGAAAGCTGTGGCAACCAGCCGTTAGCGGCACTGCCATTCACGCTGGTACGCGTACGAGGCGCCGAGGTTCGAACAGTCAGGCACCCGCTCTTGCAGCGTCTTCTTCTCTTTAAAGCGGTTTTGACGGGTTCGTTCTGATCGCCATTCACGAAGCCTGTTTGCGTACAAACCGGCCTGGAAACGCTACCACTTTGGGTTCTTGGTCCACGACATCGCGAGCAGAAGGGCAGAGGCTAGCCAAGGGGCAAGAACCGCAATCCGGTCTGCCGTGATGACACCACCGATCGGCCACCCGCGTGAGGCCCCGGCTTAAGTCTGTGAAGTCCGTGCTCCGCCAATCTGCTGGTGACCGCTCAATCAATTGCCGCGGTAACGCGGAAAGAGGGGAGCCGCGTTCACCAAGTCCGAGACGACGCATTGGCCGCGCGGTGTCCTGATCCACCGACAAAACTGTCCGCTCACGACCAGTGAGGGTCATCACAGATGCAGCAATATCGTCGGTGACTTGGGGTAAGCGCACTAGGAACCGCCGCGCCATCTCACTGTCGAGACGATCAAGCCCATCAAGCGAGAGGGACCCAAACGCCTCTTCGATACGGCGCAGGATCTCTGGGATCGCCGCCGCTTTCAGCGCAGCAGCGGGCACAGCGACCAACAAGGCCTCAAGATCCGCTGGCTGAGCATCCCGCAAGGCCACCAGTCGCGGATAGCGCGCTTGGACCCGGCGGTACGAAGCGACTGCGCCAGCGGGCGACAGTCCTTTCGCCACCACACCGTAGATCAGCTGATCCATCGGGGACGTGGAGGCGCGTTCCCGTCGTCCAGGAAAGAGTTGACGGACGCGCTCCAGGATCTCCGGGAGGCGGTTATCGATCGCGAAGTGAAGGGGCGTTTGCATGCACCCCATATAGGAGAACAAAAGAAGTACGTCTAGATGTTTTTGCTTTGTTCTACTGTTCGACTCGGAGAATCTAGGCCGCCTTGCGATCGTCTCCGAGCCAATGGCCAAGATCGACGAGCGCCCGACGGGTCATGGCTTTCTTCCTGGCACGGCCTTTTTCTTTGCCGCGGAGGCGTTTGCCGTCTTCGTCTTTGTTGGGGGCGTCGATCTCGGGGAAGAGGCCGAAATTGACGTTCATCGGCTGGAAACTGCCTTTGCCTCCATCAACATGGCCGGCCGTGATGTGATGGTGCAGGGCACCGAGTGCTGTTGTTCTCGGCGGCAGTTGGGCGTCATGACCAAGGCCCTCGCATGCGGCCAACCGCCCAGCCAAAAGCCCGATGGCAGCGCTCTCAAGATAACCCTCAACCCCTGTGATCTGTCCTGCAAAGCGCAAGTGCGGCCGTGCGCGGAGGCGAAGCTGGTCGTCGAGCAGCTTGGGCGAATTGATAAAGGTGTTGCGGTGAATGCCCCCAAGGCGCGCGAACTTAGCGCCCTCAAGCCCAGGGATCATGCGCAAGACATCGCCCTGCGCACCGTATTTCAGCTTCGTCTGAAAGCCCACCATATTATAGAGCGAACCCAACGCGTTATCTTGGCGAAGTTGGACGATGGCGTGAGGTTTTTTATGCGGTTCATGTGGGTTTGTAAGGCCGACAGGTTTCATTGGGCCAAACCGTAGGGTCTCTCGGCCCCGCCGTGCCATTTCTTCGATCGGGAGACAGCCATCAAAATACTGGGTGGTTTTTTCCCATTCCTTAAAGTCGGTTTTCTCGCCCTCAAGAATAGCGTCGAGAAGCGCGTTGTACTGATCTTCATTGAGGGGAAGGTTGATATAGTCTTTGCCCGTGCCGCCTGGCCCTGGCTTGTCATAGCGTGATTGGAACCAGGCTTTCGAGAAGTCGATCGAGTCTTTGTAGATGATCGGCGCAATGGCATCGAAAAAGGCGAGGTGGTCCTCACCGGTCACCGACAGGATCTCTTGGGCAAGGCTCTCAGCGGTCAGGGGGCCCGTGGCGACCACCGTGGGGCCCCATTCTTCTGGGGGGAGACCGGAGATCTCCTCGCGCACAATCGAGATGCGGGGATGGCTTTCGAGGGCAGCGGTCACAGCCTCGGAAAAGCCGTCGCGGTCCACCGCTAGCGCGCCGCCTGCGGGGATCTGGTGGCTGTCAGCTTCACGCAGGATGAGCGATCCACAGCGGCGCATCTCTTCATGGAGGAGCCCCACCGCGTTGTACTCGGCATCATCCGAGCGGAAGGAATTCGAGCAAACAAGCTCCGCGCACTGGTCTGTCTTGTGGGCTTCGGTTCCGCGCACGCCGCGCATCTCGTGGAGGATCACGTCTGCGCCGGCTTCGGCGGCCTGCCAAGCGGCTTCTGAGCCCGCAAGCCCTGCGCCAATGATATGAATGGTCGTCATCGCGTGCGGTTAGCGCATCATGGCGCGCGGTTCAAAGCGCCTGAAAGACAGCCCGAGCGATCTCGGCGTGCACCGCACTTCTCTCGGCACTGAAGGAGTTGGGAGCGTCGAGGTAGCTGGTGATCAGGATGGGCCCCGCGTCGGGAGCCGCGCCTTCGGGCGGAAGGGCGAAAGCCAGGTTGTTGTTCATATTGGTGACGTTGGTGCCTGTCTTATCGCCGAGTACCCAGCCTTCCGGCATCCCTGCGCGCAGTCGGGATTTGCCGGTCACCGCGTCGATTAACCATGACCGGAGGAGATCACGGCTTTCCTTCGTCAGCAGCGAGCCGAAGAGAAACCGCTCCATGGTCGCAAGCATGGCGAGGGGCGTTGTGGTATCGCGCGGGTCGCCCGGGGCTGCCTCGTTGAGCTCGAGTTCGTAGCGATCAAGCCGCGTGACCTCATCGCCGGAGGCGCGAAGCTGGCTGGTGAAGCCTTCCGGCCCGCCAAGATGGGCGATCAAAAGATTGGCCGCGGCGTTGTCGCTTGTCGTGATTGTGGCGTGGCAGAGCTCTTCGAGGCACATCGCGCCGCGCTCGACCGCGGGCCCGAGGACAGGAGAATGAGAGAGGATGTCGTCCTGGCTAAAGGGCAGCTCGGTGGAGAGAGCCTCGGTCCCTTGATCGACCTGGGTAAGGATCAGAGCGCCTAAGAGCCATTTGAAGGTGGAGCAAAAGGCGAAACGTTCGTCACCGCGATTGCTGATGACCTCACCAGTCGCAAGATTCTTGGCGGCGATACCGGCCCGGCCACCCATTTGCTCCTCAATCGCTTGGAGGACGCTCGCAGCATCAGATCCTTTCCCCTCGCTGCAGCTAGGAACAATGAGGAAGGCCGCGCCGGTCCCGAGAACCGCTCGGCGTGAAAGACGAAAGGGCGGTTGGCTCATAGAAACTCCTCGTCGGCGATCTTTGTATTGGGCTGCCGGAAGCCGCGGTGAGAGGCAACGAGTGGACAGGCTTTGGATTGCTCTCTAGCCTTTTTCCCGGTTGTCCGGGGTGAAACTGGTGAAAATCGCCATCATTGGAGGGGGTTCTGTCGGCCGCGCGCTTGGGCACGTGTGGCGCAAGGCGGGGCATGAGATCTTCTATGGCCTTCGTAGCCCGAAAAAGGACAAGCATGAGGGCTTGCCCGGTGAACGGCTTGATGTGGGAGCCGCTGCCGAAGCCGCTGATGTGGTTGTGCTGGCCGTACCGTTTTCACGCATGGATAGCGTGGCCGAAGCTCTTGGATCGGATTTTTCGCGTATTCTGATCGATTGCACCAATCCGACGAATGACGATTTTACGGCCTTGGACCCTAAGGGACATGCTTCGGGTGCTGCGTATATCAAGAGCAAGCTACCCAAAGCGCGGATCGTCAAATCGTTCAATCAGACCGGTGCCGACACCATGGCGAACGCCATGTATCCGCAAGGGCGGCCGCTCAATTTCGTCTGCTCGAATGATGAGGCTGCGGCGAGCTGTGTTCGTCAGCTATCAGAGGAAGTGGGCCTGGATACCGTGACGGTTCGGGGCATTGAATACGCACGACAACTTGAAGAGATGGCTTGGCTCTGGATCAGCCTCGCCATGAAACAGGGGCATGGGCGAGACTTCGCCTTTTCGATGGTGAGGCGGTAATGGGGCGTGTACAACTCGATATGGTGGGCGTCACGCAGGACGCCTTAGGTTTCGCTGCTCGACGGTTCGACGATATTTTGCGGATTGCTTGGTTTCCGTTGCTTCTTGTCGCGCTTGCACCTTTGGTTTGGCATCATCTGATGGTGGGCGGTGCCTCACGAGCGGTGGTGATCGCACTCAGTCTGGTCACGCCTGTGCTCCTAACCGCGACCTACATGGTCCCACTGACACGTATGGCGGCGACAGGAGAAGTGGGCTCATTCAGTAGCCTGCGCTTTCAGTTCGGTATGCCGCAGATTCGGTTTGTCCTTGTCGGGCTCCTGAGCGTCTTCGCAGCTTTATTGGTGGCGGTTGGTCCCACGAGCATTGGTGTCTCGGTTGCTGAGGCGTGGATCCAAGATGTTGAAGTGCAGCAGATTTTTGTCTTCGATGAAGGCAGCTTACACGGCGGGCAGGTGAATGTTCTGTTTGCGGATGTGACGCCCGTCAGGGACTTTCAGCTTTTTCTCAATTGGGTTCTGACGCCTCTGGTCTTGACCTATATCGGTGTGCGGTTGTTCCTCTGGCCCTTTGCCATTGCTGCAGGAACTGCGTCCCCGTTGATGGTGTCGTTGCGGGCGAGCGCTGGAGGCAACGGCCTCCGGATTCTCTTGATCTTTTTGGCGCTGGCACTAGTCCAAGTGGTGGTCAGCCTTGGATCAGGCCTCGCCGTGGGCCTGGGAGAGTGGGTTGGATCCCTGGCCACGAGCTTGGTCGAAACGCTGCAGGCATTTGGGGTCCGAGGGTTTGGGTGGGCTGGCCAGGTTGGCGGATTTGTGGGCCTCAGCGTGAGCTATGTCGTCGGTATCCTTGTCAGCGCCCTGACCGCGGGGCTTGTGGCCGGTGCGGCGGGGTCAATGATCCGGGCTTCGACGTAATCGACATGCTGTTGGCTCAATTCACCAAACCGATCGCCTCACGGCTCGCTTGCGCCTGGACATCTTGATCACCGCTCAATGCTGCATCCTCAAGCATCGAGGCAAGATCCTGGCGCTCTTCGAGGGTCAGACGTTCCCGGAGCATATCAGTGAGCATCTGAAGCGCACGGTCTTGGTCGATAGGCTGACGGGCTGCCCATTCGGCATAGGTCACGGCTTCTTCAGCGGTTTTGAGATCTGAGACATCAGCCAACCGGCTTCGCACCCGACCATGGGCCATGGGCCAAGCGTCGGGCCCAACAACCAAGTGGATATAGGTGGCTGCCGCCGCCACAGGATCGCCGATCGCTGTGATGGGAGAAAACGCGTTGGCCTCTGAAATCTTAGCGCGGCGGCGTTTACCCGCAAAACGCTCGGCAGCGTCGATGACATTGTCCGCCGTTTCCTTCGCGGTCTTCAAACGCCACCACCAAAGGGACGCTGCGCCCAGAACCAAGATGAGGAGACCAATGATATGCATTGGGAGCTGCTACCGGTTCTGGGGAGTTTCGACAACGGAGCTCTCTGTTTCCATGGCCAGCGCTTCGAGCAAATTGCTCTCCATCGCAGAGAGCAGAGGCCAACAATCGCAACTGATATGGGCCACTGCGACAGCATCGATCTCCGGCAGCGCGTAGCCAAAGCTCACATAGCCAAAGACATCTCCCGTGTGTCCGATCAGACGCCGCTCGTCGTGGGTCGTACGGAGCGCAAAACCTTGGGCGCGCTGATAGCGCTCCGTGTACCCGAAAGGTTGCTCAAGCATGGCGGTGCCGAGATCTGTCAACGCACCCTCTGGGCTCAAAAGAGCTGTGAGGACAGCGCCCACGTCCGAGGCTGACGCCATCACACCTGCATCAGGTGCTGAATGTTCCCAGAAGACAAAAGTGTCGGCCCAGGGCCGAAGCTCTGTTCCATATCCATGAAGATCAGCTCCTGGTGGATTATGGATACCATAATAAGTGGTGGTGAGACCTAGCGGCCTAACAATGATCTCCTCGATCAGGTTTGCGAAAGACTGCCCCGTCACCTCTTCAGCGATGGTCCCCGCAAGAATATATCCGACATTCGAGTACTGAAGGCCTTCCCCCGGTTCGAAAGGAGGCTTTTGACGTTTGGCCACGCGAAGAACGCGCTCGAGGGTGAGGGGCTTTGTCCAATCGCCGAAGATGTAATGACGGAGTTCTTGATAGTCCGGAATGCCCGCGGTGTGGTTCAAGAGTTGCCGGACAGTCGCTGTGTCGCCGTTTGGAAGGTCTTCGATCACGCCTTCTGGGAGGTAGACGGAGATTTGGTCATCGAGATCAATCAATCCGCGTCGAGACAGTTCGACAACCACAGCTGCCGTATAAATCTTGCTGATGCTTGCAACACGTAAGGGCGTCTCTGGGGAGATTGGTGCACCCCCCGTCTTCTTGGTTGCTCCAGCCGTGACAACCACGGGCTCTTCTCCAACCCGAAGATAAAGAACAGCGCCCGGCGCACCTCCGTCGACCGCTGCGTCAGCGATCATCTGCGCACGCTCTTCGATGCTCAATCCTTGGAAGCTGGCGGCTTCAAGTAGCAGAGGCCGGGTTGTGTCCCGGTAGAGCGACCACAATGCCAAAGCGGCCATGATCACAAGCAGGACCGACACAGCAACAAAGCGCTTCACCATCGGAATTCCCCTGTTTTGAAGGTGATGAGACCATCAGATCACAAAGGGATGATATAGATGTTGATGGTGGCTCAGGAAAACCGCCTTTGGAGACGCTGTGAGTGTCGCTGCCGCGTCTAAGATCTCACGATCTTGAAAAAGACAGGATAATGAACTAAATCAATATCATGCGCGGACCAGAGCACCTTATTTAGTCGATCCCCTGATAATGGATTTGCTCCATTTGATCGCTT
>CAWUIJ010000081.1:0-12314 GCA_963922235.1 uncultured Parvularcula sp.
CTTTGGGATTGCAGGTTTTGATTACACCGAATGGCTGGCTTTGATCGCCGTCGCCGTTGCCACCGGCTTCGCGGGCACACTCCTCGGCACCCGCCTTCTCAAACGCCTGGACGAGGTACTCTTTAGGCGATTGCTCAAATGGGTGCTCACAGCTTTGGCAGGTTGGCTGGTGATCCTGGCCTTCGCCTAAAAGAGCGAGAAGCTCTGACCGACCACGCTAACGGGCCAACGACCAAGCTCAAACAGCCGCAGTTTGTACGTGAAAAGATGATCCTGGGCATCGATCTCAGGGTCAGCTTCTCCAGCAATCACAGCCAATGCTGCACCCGTCGCCGTCTGAACAGCAGCGCCCACCGCGAGGTTCATGACAGCCTCATCGCCGATGTCCCAAATGGCGCCTTCTTCTTCCATCGCCGATTTTGCGGCCTCGCCTGCGCGAGCGGTGATAAGCTGCATGGCCACGCCGAGGGCGTCCTCTGAGAGCACGTCCATTGCCTTCGAGGTCAAATCGGCCCGCGCCAGCTCTTCCGCCTCCCAAGCGGGGCTGGCCCAATCGAGCGTTTCGCCAGCGGCAGCCGCGTCCTCCGGTGTCGGAAGAATAGCCAGGTCTGCCTCCGGAAATCCAAGGCGGTCAACGAAGGCATAGGCAACAGCCGTCACTTGCTCCGTGGGCGGCTCACCCAGATGGGAAAACCACGGCATGCGGTCAAAATTCTCGGCCAGTTGCCGCGCGCCCATAAGCAGCGGGATCTCCCGCTCAAGCTCGCCGAACAATGCTGGGTCGATGGAGGGCTGGTCTTCAGTATCCAAGGGAAGGCACTCTTCTCAAATGACTTGCGCCCGCCTCTTTGGGGGAAAGAGACGGGCGCGGTCTAGGGCGTCTACCAGGCCAGCGCGGCCTAGGCAGTTCCGGGGTCGGGGGGGCAGAGTGCACCGGAACCGCTCCCAGAGAATAAGGTTTGGGTGCCTTTCTTGCCAGTTACGGCTGCGTAGGATTTGACCGTTGCCCTATTACAACACGGATAAGTTAACGGTCGCGGACAAATGCACCCTCAGCTTCGGGGATTTTGAAGAGCCGTGCCGACATCCGACGCTTCTCCTCAACATCATCGAGGCTGATCACCGTGAGATTGCCGCGAGGATCGTGGAACGACCATCCCGACAAAACGATCGGCTCCATCTTGAAGAAAAGCGACAGCTGGCCCTGCAGATCCTTGTCCTTCGCGGCGAGATCAATGCGGAGGCCGTGACGGTTTTCTTCGACCGCTAGAACTTCGGCGCTGTTCAGGTCGAGTTCAGACGCGAGCAAAAACCGAAGAGGCGTCTGGCCCACTGGGTAACTGTCCGTGGTCTCAAGCTCAGCATCGTGGACGTAAACGAGCCCGCCTGTGGCCACGATCAGCTGCGGGTTTGGCTCATCATACTCGAAACGCAGGCGACCTGGACGGGAGAGATAAAGCTTACCGGTCGAGACATTTCCTGACGGCGCGACTTGAGTGAACTTGGCTTCGAGATTGTTGATCGCCTCAAGACCGGCTGCGGCGGCCTCCAGCAAAGACATCCGGCGCTCTTTGGCGTCAGTCACCGCTTCTTCTTCCACCTCCACCGGCGCAGGCAAAGCCTCAGGAGCCGAAGAGTCCTGCGCCATCAAAGCGCCGAAGGTCAGAAGCAAACTTGTGATCACAATGATGAAACTCCCAGGAGTGGCCTCTCCCCTAGCGAGCCCACGCTTTATTCCGAAGTGTCGATACAGAAAGGCCAGCTCGGCCCAAGGTGGAATCGATGCCCGATTTGCGGCGCCGAGGCCACCTGTTGTTTGCTAAAGCGACATCATGATGCTGACGCACAATACTGACCAGCTTTACGCCGCGCTTGTGGATCGCGACCCAACCTATGAGGGCCGGGCGTTTGTGGGGGTGACGACCACCGGAATTTTTTGCCGGCTGACATGCCCTGCGCGCAAACCCAAACGCGAGAACACTCAGTTTTTCAGCACAACCGACGCCTGTATCGAAGCAGGCTTCCGCCCGTGCAAACGCTGCAAGCCATTGGCTTCAAGTCGTGAGGTCGACCCGGTTGTCGATCGCCTGCTCACCGCACTCAATGATGACCCGTCCAAGCGGTGGAGTGAATCAGATGTGATCGCGCTTGGCATTGATCCATCGACGGCGCGGCGGAACTTCCGCAAAGCCTTTGGCGCAACATTCCTCGAAGTCGCTCGCATGCGCCGTGTGCGCGCAGGGGCGGAAGCACGAAAAAACGGAGAGAAAACGGTGGAAGCGCAACTTGAGGCTGGCTTTGAATCCTCCAGCGGTTTCCGCTCCGCTTTTGCCAAGATTCTGGGCAAGGCCCCCGGCTCTTTCACCGGAAAGGAAAGTCTGAAGGCGGATTTTCTCGACACGCCCCTTGGACCCATGATCATCCTCGCTGATGACAAGGCGCTTTGGCTTCTGGAGTTCGCTGACCGAAAGGCTATTGGCCGGCAGCTTCAAACGGCTGAGCGCGACTTTGGTTCGTCGGCAGGCCTCGGATCCACCGCCGTCACAGATGAGACCAAACAACAACTGAGCGACTATTTTGAAGGTCAGCGGGCTGACTTCGATCTGCCACTGGCCCAATTTGGGACAGATTTCTTCCGCATGGTCTGGGATGAGCTCCGCCAGATCCCTTTGGGGACCACGCGAAGCTACAAAGAGATGGCCGCAGCCATTGGCCGTCCCACGGCAATGCGAGCTGTTGCGCGGGCCAACGCCTCAAACCGCCTCGCGATCGTGGTTCCTTGCCACCGGGTAATCGCAGCAAATGGCGATCTTGCGGGCTATGCCGGCGGCACTTGGCGCAAATCTTGGATGTTGGACCACGAGAGGGAGCTTAGCACCCGTCGTTCGTCCTAAAACGGCACACTGAACGCCCTCTGAGCATGTTGGATCTGGCGACAGATTCAACGATTTGGACAGTGAAGAGGGAACAGTTCAATGATAATCAAAACCTTAGCAGCAGGTCTAGCAGCTGCAGTCACCGCAGTCGCCAGCGCACAAGCGGCTGTTTTTCTGGAACAAGTTGGTACGCTTGATGCGACCAAAGTGTCGGCCTTCGACTTCGATGGCACAGCAGCTGAAGCTTATGCTTTCGGCAACCCAGTCGACTACAGCTATAACGGCGACACTGTGAACGGCCTTCCAGCCGCTGAAGATGGCGTGGCCAAGCTGTTCCTCGTTGACACAACAGACGGCCTGGCTCTTTTCGGTATCTTTGATGCTGTCAACGACGGCAGCGGCGGCAACCAGGACAGCACGTGGCGTTACTTCGAGGGTGGCGGCAGCGACTCGCTCATCGTTCGTGATGACAATGATGGCAACGATTTCTACGACGAAATCAACAACGGCTATCACCTGGATCACCAGTGGAACGCTTGCTGTACAGACGGTTTTGTCTTTGACCTCAGCGCTGATAGCTTCGACCTTCTGGGCGAGCTGCTTGAAGGCGGCAATGGTCTCGACAGCCTTGTCTTCGTCCAAGCTGACGGCACAGAAATCGATCTGGAACTGAACGACGCGTTCAGCATCTACACAGGTGAAGTTCCGCTCCCTGCAGCCCTTCCACTCGGCGCCGTTGGTTTCGCTGGGATGATGGGTGTGGCACGCCGTCGTCGCAAATCATAAGCGACAACCAAGCTCCTAAGGAAAAAGGCGGTCCCCACGGCCGCCTTTTTTATGCCGCGTCTTCGCCGATGAGGATTTCGCGTTTGCCGGCATGGTTGGCTTGGCTGACGATGCCTTCATCCTCCAGCTTTTCGATCAGGGTCGCGGCTCGGTTGTAGCCAATTTGCAGACGGCGCTGGAGATAACTGGTCGAGGCTTTCCGATCACGGACGACAATGGCCACCGCTTGATCAAAGAGTGCGTCGCCTGAACCGGTGTTGCCGCCGAGATCGAGGCCCAGTTGTGCAGCGGCCATATCATCTTCTTCGCCGCCTTCGGTGACCTCTTGGATGTAGTCCGGCTTGCCTTGTTTCTTGAGGTGCGTGACGATTTTCTCGACTTCATCGTCCGAGACAAAGCCGCCATGGACACGGGTCAGGCGCCCGCCGCCGGCCATGAAGAGCATGTCGCCTTGGCCAAGAAGCTGCTCAGCGCCCTGTTCACCGAGAATGGTGCGCGAGTCGATCTTCGACGTGACTTGGAAAGAGATCCGTGTCGGGAAGTTCGCTTTGATCGTACCCGTGATGACGTCCACCGAAGGACGCTGGGTGGCCATGATCAAGTGAATACCTGCCGCCCGCGCCATTTGCGCCAGACGCTGCACCATCGCCTCAATGTCTTTGCCCGCGACCATCATGAGGTCAGCGACCTCGTCGATCACGACGACGATGTAGGGCATCTTCTCTTCGTCGAGGACCTCTTCTTCATAGGTCGGCTCGCCCGTGTCAGGGTCGTAGCCTGAATGCACTTTCCGGACGAGGGGCTCACCCGAAGCAAGGGAGTCAGCAACACGCTCATTGAAGCCAGTGATGTTCCGAACACCCACCTTCGACATCCGGCGATAGCGCTCTTCCATCTCGCGCACTGTCCACTTGAGCGCGACCACAGCCTTGCGCGGTTCCGTCACAACAGGAGCGAGAAGATGCGGAATACCCTCATAGACAGAGAGCTCGAGCATTTTGGGGTCGACCATGATCATCTTGCACTCCTCAGGAGGCAGACGATAAAGGAGTGATAGGATCATGGTGTTGATCCCCACCGACTTACCTGAACCGGTTGTCCCGGCGATCAGGAGGTGAGGCATTTTCGACAGATCGGCGTATTGGGGTTCCCCGCCGATATCTTTGCCGAGCGCAATGGTGAGATTCTTGGCTTCAGCGAACTCATCCGTGGTGAGCATTTCGCGGAAATAGACCATCTCGCGGTCGTCATTCGGAAGCTCGATACCAATGGCGTTACGGCCAGGAACGACGGCCACCCGGCAGGCCACCGCTGACATCGACCGAGCGATATCATCAGCAAGGGCAATCACGCGTGAGGACTTGGTCCCTGCCGCAGGCTTCAATTCGTAGAGGGTGACGACCGGACCCGGACGAACGCCCGTGATCTCGCCGCCAATCTTGAAGTCCGCGAGGACCCGCTCAAGCATCTGCGCGCGCTCTTCGAGGTCCTTGTCAGCGAGAACTTTGCGATCCTTGGCGGTCGGGGCTCTCAGGAGCTGAAAGCCAGGGAATTCGTACTCTTCGTTTGAACGACGCTTGGTGATGGTCGGGCGTTTGCGAGGGGGAACTTTCTTCGGCTCACGAACGATACGGGCTTTCTCAGCAACCTCGTCTTCAAAGACGTCCTCTTCAGACTCGTCTTCGTACTCGTCTTCCTCTTCGTATTCGTACTCTTCAGCGAGCTCGGCATCGCCTTCGAGTTCGATCTCGTCCTCCTCCACTTCCTCTTCAGTAAGCGGAGGGAGCTCGTGGAGGCTCTCGCTGGCGTCTTGGCCTTCGCGGAACTCTTCCCAACGCTCTTGTAGCCAGGCCCATGAGACCTCAGCCGTGTAGCGCACCGCGTCTGCCGCGGCGATGACATGCGCCCAGCGGGTCCCGCCAGCAAAGGCGAGAAGCGAGGCGCCCAGAACCAGAAGAACCGCCGCCGCCACCATGCGCGCACCGGGAAGCCGGATCGCTGAGAGGAGACTCTCAAGCCCACCTGCAGCAAGGTCGCCGAAAAGGCCGCCGAAGCTCACCACAAAGGGCCAATCGACACTGCGCGGCAGGCAAGCGACAAAGCCGCCAAAAAGCACCGCACCCAGAGGAAGAGCGGCGGCTTTGAGCCACGCGCTCAGCGGTGTTTGGTTCGGCGTGCCGTAAACAAAGGCGTCAACGCCCCAAACGCCGAGAATAAGAAGCACAGGAAAAGCTGCACCGCCGAGGGTCTGCAGCATCAGATCCGAGAAGACAGCGCCCAACGGTCCCGCCGAGTTCGACACGACATCACGCGCCGTGGACGTCGAGAGGCTGGGGTCACTGATATCGAAAGTGACGAGACTGATCAGCCCGAGAAGCGAAAGACCAATCAGCGCAATGCCGCCTGAACGCGACACAAGGCGCTTGATCGCTGCGCGAGCCTCTGTCTCGATGTCTGGCTTCTGGGCGGTTTTGCTGCGGGCCACGGGGGAATCGGTTCTCCGGCGGAATGGGACTCTCGTCTCCGTCGAAGCAAGACCGGGTTAAGACCCCATTAAGGCTTATGAACCGTCCATATCCAGCTCGCTCTCTTCAGTCGGAGCCGGCACAGGGGCGTCTTTTCTTTTCCGACCACCGAGAGCGACGCTGATCATGACGGCTGCGAAGGCCAATCCGCCAATGGTCCAGATAATCGCCGCAGCCATGGGATCGAATTCATCGACCGCGCGGACCAGGATCAAGAACAGGATGAGCAAAAGGAAGATACCGATCATCGCGGCACCATATCGCGAGGACAGCTTCACCCGTGCAGCTCCCAAAAGCTCGGCGCATCTCAGCGCTTCAGTTAACCTAGCATTTCTCGCACCTGCACAAAAGCCGCGAGATGCAGCCCGCGCCGACCGGTCGCTTTGATTCGGCGCTCTTCCGTGCCTACACCCCTGACATGGAACAACGTTTTGACATTGCTGTGGTCGGCGCCGGGATGGCTGGACGGCTGATGGCCCTGGCGCTGGATGATGCAGGGTTTTCAGTCGTGCAGATTGATCGCGCGACCTCGACCGCTCTGCCGAATGACGGTCGGACGACAGCCATCGCCTATGCAGGCATCCGGCTTCTGAAGCGCCTGGGGCTTTGGGATGAACTTGGTCCGAAGGCGGAATTCATCACGGACATCCTGGTCTCTAACGGCCAGCCCGATGGACAGTTTCGCAAAGGCAGTCTGACGGGTGGTCAGCTCCACTTCCCCGCCACGCTGCTCGGCGAACATGATCCGGCAGCGGCTGAACCGGCACTCGGCGCGATCCTCGAGAACAAGGACCTGCTGACCGCGTTCCTGAACGGCACTGAGCGCTCAACGATCACGCCCATGCTCGGCGCAGCCGTTTCCGGTGTAACGAGCCACGGGGCTGGCGCGACCCTGACCCTGGATAACGGCAAGACTGTTGAGGCGAAGCTCGTCGTCGCTTGTGACGGCAAGGGCTCACCTCTCCGTTCGATGATGAATTTGCAGGTGGTTCGTTGGAGCTATCGGCAAAAGGCCATCATCTTCAACATTGCCCATGAGAAGCCCCATGGCGGGGTAGCGCATGAGATCTTCTATCCTGAAGGTCCGTTTGCTGTCCTTCCTATGCAGGACAACCACGCATCGATTGTCTGGACGGAGCGCCTTGATGCGGCCGACAGCTATCTTGCTTTACCCGACGATCAGTTCCTGGACGCAGCCAGGGACAGAATTGGCGACCATTTGGGCGATTTTGAGGTTGTCACCCCGCGTCAGAGCTATCCTCTTTCGCTCCTCTATGCGCCGAAGCTCAACGCCAAGCGGCTGGTCCTGGCCGGCGACGCAGCCCATGGGATCCACCCGATTGCAGGGCAAGGCTTCAACCTCGGCATCAAGGATATCGCTGCGCTGGTCGATGTCTTGACCAAGGCTGAACGCGCAGGGCTTGATATCGGCCACGGCGCAGTCCTGGAGGAGTATGACCAGTGGCGGCGTTTTGACGGCATGGCGCTTTCGATCGGTACCGATGTCTTGAACCGTCTGTTCTCGAACAATTGGGGGCCACTCAAGCACGCGCGCGGCCTGGGCCTTGGTGTCGTGCAGCGTATCGACCCCCTCCGCCGGTTTTTCATGAAAGTGTCCGGCAGCGACCTCGGACAGCTGCCCTCGCTGATGCAGCCGCTTTAACCCCAGGTCAGGGCGCTCCATCCGAGCAAGACAGCGATCAGCAAAAAGACGATCCACGTCTTATGCTTGGTCGCTTTGGTGAGGAACGGCACAAGCGCCAGCCCAGCGAACAACAGGGCAAAGATACCAAGAAAGGCCTGCGCCGCCATTCCAGGCTCCTTGTAAAACACCACGAGACACACAGCGATGCCCAGCCATAGCACACTGACGAGATGCCACGTGGCCTGAATGGTCACAAACATCATGTGCTGGCTGTTCCAGAGCGTGGGCAATGTCTCGGACCGCTTCAAAGGCCGCAAAACAAACCGCTCACCGATGATTGAGTGAAACACACTCATCAGCACAAGCAGTCCTGCGACAATCAGCATGGCCATGGGCGCACTCCTCATCCCGAAGTTAGGGAGTGCGGCCAATGGTTCAAGAACACAGTGGAATCCAATGACAGCGCCTCACGCCGTCCTGTTGCGTTGCAATTGTTCGTGGACATTTGTCCCATTTTCCGCTCGCATCGGAGGTGATTGTGTTGTGATGCGGAGCTTCAGACGATGATTCGCCTTTTGATTGGTCTTTTCGCGCTGGGTGTGGCGCATGCGGGCCAAGCCCCGGCTGAACCTGTCCATTACGAACCCACCGAGACGATCCTCATCCTTGGCGCTGTGCCCCAAGAGATCCCTCCGTTTATCGAGGCGATGGAAAACGGCGAGAAAAAGGATCTTTGGGGCGTGCCCTATTGGGAAGGCACGATCCACGGCAAACCGGTCGTGGTCGCCATCACAGGGATCGGGAAGACTTTCACCGGCGCGACCAGCACCCTTTTCATCCATGAATTCCAACCGCGGATGGTTTTGATGAGCGGGACTGGTGCACGGATCAATCAAGACCTGAGGACCGGTGACGTGATCGTCGCCAACATCACCTATGAGCACGATTACGGCAGCCTGACCCGCGAGGGCATGGTTTATCGCCCCTTTAACGGGCCGAACGATGGCGCGGAAATGGAGAACGGCTTTCGGCCGCCTGCGGAGCTCTTAGCGATCGCGGACAAAGCCATCGCAAGCTATGAAGGCCCCGAAGTCACCGCCAATGGCTCCACCTACAACGTGACCGCGCGCCGCGGCGTGGTGGCGTCATCGGACCTCTTTGGGGTCACGGAGCAGCGGATCAACCTTTTGCGTGACGACTTCAAGACCGACATTATGGAAATGGAATCAGGCCCCCTCGGCCATGTGGCCGAGATGCTGGGTGTTCCCTTCATTGTCGTCCGTGCAGGCAGCAATATTGCCCAAGAAGCACCGAATGATGACTATTTACGGCTGGGTCCCATCGCTGCTCGGCAGGCTGCTCTCTTCAGCATCCACCTCCTCGAGCACCTCTAAAGGTTCCCCAAGATAGACCTGCGGTCCGTCGACCTCGACACGGGTTTCTCCGGTGAGAACGTAGTCACGGATCAGGGCGTAATAGCCCTCCGCGACATTGCCATAGGTCCTTGTGCCGTCCTCGGCCTCGGTGAACTCCACAATCCCGTGATCCGTGTCAGGAAAAACAACTAGATCGATGGTTGTCTTGGTTTCCTGGATCTCCGTGATGATCTCGATGGTCTTCGGCGCAGGCGCGCTTCGGTCCTTCTCAGCCACGATCCACAATTGAGGCATTTCAAGGCTCTCAATCACGGGACGCGGCTCGTATTCCCAAGATGTCCCCACATCAATCATTGGACCGACGATACGAAGCGCGATGTTCGGTGCCCCTAGGAACTGGCCCGTAAACTCCCCTTCAATATCGTCATACCACGGCTCATCGCTGTACTTCTCGCGCACCGCGTCAAGCTCATCGTACCCACCCTTAAAGTCCGAGACCATGACCAGCCCCGTGGCATCAGTGATCTCGCGAGCCTTGGCGAGCACTTCGTCTCCGTACCCTGCTTCGCGAAGGTCGAGCATCACTTCTTCCCGGTCCTCTGCCAGCGCACTTTCTACCATGCCGTAGGTGGCGATGACGAAGTCAGGGTCACCTTTCGATGCTGCCAAGGGTGCAATCCAGCCGCCCTGGCTTGGCCCGATCGCGCCGATCCTGATATCTTCTCCGTAAAGACGAAGTGCCTCGTCTTGGGCAAGGTTCACATCATCAGCCATGAGGTAGAAATCTTGCGTGTACTTCCCTTCGGATGCGCCTGTCCCGCGCTTATCAAAGGCGAAGACACCAATGCCAAAGGCTGGGAACATCGTTTGAAAGCGATCGCCGGTCCGGCCTGACCAACGTTCAGAACCGTGAAGCGCGATCAGGATCGCCTCGGCCTTGCCGCCCTCAGGAAGAACCAAACGACCCGCGCGCTTGCCGTCGACCCCATCAAAGACGGTTTCCTGGACAACAAAGGGAATCTTCTCACCGTCCAACGAGCCCGATGAATCGCTGAAGACGAAGGATCCTTCGCCGCAGGGGTCCATCGTGATGCTGACATCACCGTCGTCTTCGCGCCAGACGCCCTGATCGTCTGGTACAATCACGCCTGTCCTGCCACTCATAAAGACATAACGAAGATCATCGGCCGAGCGCGGAACAATGCCAACGACCGTACCATCTTCAAGCTGGTAACCGCCGCCAAAGCACGCAAGCTCAGGCGGAAGAGCGTCATCAGACCCGCCGCAAGCCGCCATAGCCAAGAGGCCAGCGCCGAGAAAACCCTTGTGAATCCGTGTCATGGTGGCTGTCCCCCCGATGTCTCGAGAATCCATGCATGAGGGTGCGCTTCTCGGTCAACGAAGAGATGCTGACGTTAGCGTGAGGGCTCGTTGAGGCGCCAATCATAGCCGTCGCGATCGATCGAGGTGAAGCCCTTCAATTGCTCCGCCAGGCCTGGCTCGGCATACTGAAGGAAGTGCGCAATCACCTCTTCCTCCGTCGCGCCGAAGTCTTCTTGGAACCATTTGAAAATGCTTGATGCGAACAGCTTACCGTCTTCCACCCGCACACCGCGATAGCTGTTGATATAGCCTCGCGCAGCGCTGTTCAGCATCGCGTCGAGATTCTCGCCCGTATAAGGATCACTCGCGAGATCGGGACAGCCGATCGAAGCGCAGTTGAGGGCGTAATGCACCCGCGGGTCATTCCAAAACTCTCGCAGTATCTCGTGCTCCACCTGATCGAGCGTCAGGTCACGTCCATGAATCACAAAGACTGAGCGTTTCCATGGGCCAGGCTGAATGCCTGACAGGATCAGCATGATGCTCCGCACAGGGTAGTGGTCGAGGATGATGTCGACGGTTCCTGCATTGTAGAGATTGACCCAATAGGCGAAGGCCTCATCGCGGTTCAGTGTGGTAGGATCGACGGCTTGAAGCGCGCCAAGATAAGCCTTGAGGCTCGCATGATCCGCATCCGTCACATCGGCATAGGCCACAAGGCCCGTGCCGCCCTCTTGGACGATATATCTGTCGAGGAAGGCGTCCCACGCTGCATGATCGACAGCCACGGTGGATGAGGCGTCAAAGCTATTGAAAGGAGCGACGTCATCCTGCGCGGCGGCCGTCGCGGCCATCATCGCTGCACTGAACCCAAGAACCCAAGATCTCATCATGCTCACCCTCTTTCACGACCCTTGTTCGGTCAAAGGGCCCACAGCGTTGCACACCCAATTGGTATAGTCGGCGGATGCTGACGCCAAAGGCAAGACAACGATCTCTGGTAGGTCATAGGAGTGAAGCTCCCCGACCCGGGCCATCAACGCATCACGCCGCTCATCCGTGGTTTTCATCTCGAGGCGCCACTCGGGCGACGCTTCGAGCTGGCCTTCGAAGATATAGTGGCTCTCGCAGGCCACGATTTGCACGCAGGCCGCTAGCCGCTCTTTGACCACCTTTTTGGCCATTTCGCTCGCCTCAGCCTCACTGCCGAGGGTCGTAACAACAATCGAAAGCGCCATGAGAGAAACCCTCCGCTTGAACCTGAGCGCCACCGCCCGTACATGCCCCGCTCACCCCTTATGAGGACACGATATCAGATGAGCGAGACGAACGGTCACGCCCCCGACAACCAAGCCCTGCCGGACGAGAACGAGATCAGCCAAGAGAGCGCTGCGCCTGCTCAGGACATCCCTGAGCACCTGACCGATGCTGCGCTGGACGGCGGCAAAGTGAAAGAGCTCGCCGAAGCGCGCATTGCTGAGCTGCTAAAAGAGATCGAAGCGGAAAAAGACCGCGGCCTTCGTCTCGCAGCGGAGCTTGAGAACACCCGCCGCCGCGCCGATCGCGAGAAGCAAGAGGCCTCACGCTACGGCATCACAAGCTTTGCGCGGGACCTTCTCTCTGTGGCGGACAATTTCTCGCGGGCTCTCGAGCTGGCGCCCGATGATCCCAGCCAGATGGATACCGAAGGCTTTAAAGGCCTCATCAACGGTATGCGGATGACCGAAAAAGAGCTGATGACCGTCTTTGAACGGAACGGCATCCAGCGCATTGAACCCAAAGG
>CAWUIJ010000082.1:0-12024 GCA_963922235.1 uncultured Parvularcula sp.
CGCTCATCGATCACGGCTTGCAACACGGCCGCGGCCCGCGCGACCGGCGCCCCCTGCCCTGCGTCGAGCCAGGCGGCGATCAACTCTGGCTCCAGATCAGAAAGCGCGCTGTGCAGAACTTTGACCGAGATCGGACGCTTCACTGCCTGCTTCCAAGCGAGATAGACCGCGCCCGCGGGACCCGGACTGTCGTCAGGCTGCAGAAACGCCACCGCATCGCGCAACTCCGAAGCCCGTTCCGGTCGTCCCTGGTACGTCACGCAGGCCTCTGCGGCGCGCAACGCCAGCCGCGACCGCAGCAAGGTCTGGGGGACATCGTTTCGCCTCAACACAAGATGCAGATGGCTCAGTGCCGCGCCTGACAAAAACGCCACATCTTCAGGGGTTTCCGGCTGCACCGAGGTGACCCAGGACGGCGTCCGGGGTAAGCTATCGAAGTCGTCGCGGGCATAGGTCATGCCACAACAATATCCCATGGCGGCGCTTTTGCCTACCATATAGTGTATAAACCGCCCAACCCTGAGGCTGTCAATTATGTCCAATAAGTTTGCATTATCGGACATTTTTGACATACGCTCAGAAACATGAACGAAACACCCGAAAATGAGTCCCCAAGCTCTGAGAAGTCGAGCTCAGCGTCTCCCGATACAGCTAACGATGCTCAGATCGACGAGAAAGATCACTCCAGCCAGGATGCGATCGACCTACCCGCCCATGTCGCCGGGTCAGGCACTCTTGATCGGCTGGTTGATACAGCGCGCGACTATGCGAAGGCTTCGACGGCCGAGAACACCAACAAAGCCTACGCGGCCGACTGGAAACACTTCGCCCGCTGGTGCCGCCGCCATGGGGCGGACCCGCTTTCGGCACCTTGTTCCAACCCTGAGCTCATCGGCCTCTACTTGACGGAGCTCGCAGCCCCGACGAATAGCGCCCCTGCCCTTTCCGTCTCGACGATCGATCGACGCCTGTCCGGCCTTGCCTGGAACTATGCTCAACGTGGCTTCGTGCTCGACCGTAAGGACCGTCACATCGCCACTGTGCTTGCCGGCATCAAGCGTAAGCACGCCCGCCCGCCGGTCCAGAAGGAAGCGATCTTGCCCGAAGACATTCTCGCCATGGTGGCCGCCCTGCCCTTCGACCTGCGCGGACTCCGGGATCGGGCCATCCTGCTTCTGGGATATGCAGGTGGGCTGAGGCGCTCCGAAATCGTCAGCATCGATCACGGCAAGGACGACACCCCCGACAGCGGTGGCTGGATTGAGCTTCTCGACGATGGCGCCGTACTCATGCTCAATGCCAAGACCGGTTGGCGCGAGGTCGAGATCGGCCGGGGGTCGTCTGGTCAAACCTGCCCTGTTCATGCCCTCGAGCAATGGCTGCATTTCGCCCGGATCGACTTCGGCCCGGTCTTCGTGCGCACCTCCCGGGATGGCAAGAAGGTCTTGGAAACGCGCCTCTCCGACAAGCACGTCGCCCGGCTGATTAAGGCCACGGTTCTGAAGAGCGGCATCCGTGCCGATTTGCCCGAGAAAGACCGCCTCGCGCTGTTCTCCGGCCATTCGCTCCGAGCCGGTCTCGCCTCCTCGGCGGAAGTCGACGAGCGCTACGTCCAGAAGCAGCTTGGGCATGCCTCGGCGGAAATGACGCGGCGTTACCAGCGCCGCCGCGACCGTTTCCGGGTTAATCTGACCAAGGCTGCGGGGCTCTAAGCCAGACATTATGCGGCCTGCCCGCTCAACCGGCCATAGAAGCTCCGCTCGAGATGCAGCTCCCCTGCCCCGGCTTTTTCAGTCATGCCGCGCAGATAGCCGCCCGCGGACGACACCTCGCCCTTGGCATGTTTGTCGAACACGAGCGCCATTGCCGCCGCGGCCATCTGTTTGCCCATGACCTCCTGCGCAGCAAGCCAAGCATGGTCCGAGATTCCAATAATCTTCTTCAGATCGCCGGCAATCCGGTAGAGATCGCCCCAATCCCGGAGATATCCGCCCATGTTCCGCGCCCAGAAGGCGAATTCCGGACAGGCTTGCATGACCGTTCGGACACCCACGGCTACCCCTCTGGGTGCTTTTAGCGCTTCAGCTCCCTCCCCTTCCGGTGCCGACCTATCAACCGGTATCACGGTTGGGTTTTCGGGTACCACACCCGCCGTTTGCTCAGCTTCTGAGCGATTACAAATTACAGGATCGAGTTGGTTTGTAATTAGTATATGAGGGTCGGAATTGACCTCCTTGGGGTTCATTTTTTGAGTCTGATCAGCAACTTGTCCTTCGATTTCAGACGTGTTTTCCACAACCTTATCGTGGCGGAAGGCTTTGAGATAAGCCTGCTCAACACGCTCTTGCAGTTCCGTGAACCAAGCGAGGATCTGTTCAAGCGTCTCTGAGGCAGCATTGGCCCGTGGAAGCCGCGCTAGCAGCCCCTCGAAGCGCTCCAGATACTGCACCCAGGCGCCGCTCCGCGCGCTTTGGAGAGCGGCCTCGATACGTGCGCGGATCATCCGACGCGCCACGGTGATCTGTCGCTTCAGGCGCTGGCACAGCGCCCGCTCTTCCTGAATACGACCGTATAGCTCCGTGAACTCTTCGACGCGGGCCGCGAGAGGCGACAGATCGAAGCCATAGGCCTCGACGATGTGGCCGTCGTCGTTCCGCCTGCCCCACCTTTTGCCGTTCGGGCTGTCCTTGAAGGCGATCACGCCGACCTCTGCGAGCCGCCGCGCGTGGCGCTTGAGCGTAGAGAGCGAGAAGCCCGTCTGCTCCATCAAATAGGCGTTGGAGGCCCAGACGATCGGTCGTCGCCGCTCCTCCCAATCCTGGGGCTGCGTAAACGCCCCCAGCGTATCGAGCAGCATCAGATCGCTGGCCTTGAGCCCGATATGGGCCCCGACGCGTTTCACGGCCACGAAGGCCTCTGTTTTGGGTACAGCTACCCGTTCGCCGGCTTGGGCAAGCTGTTCTGCTATGCCAAGACCCGGCGTCGGCTTGCGCCAACCGCTCTGTGTCATGCCTGTATTTCACCTCCGTGGTTTATGGAGGCAAAAGGATCCCGTTCGCCAAAACGACGTTCTTTCGTTGACAGTGATTCGCGGGAGCGGTATCCAGTAGGTGTCTAATCTAATCGGATAAGCTCTCGGGCCAGATCGGCTTGGGGGCTTTTCTTTTGCCTCAGGTCATGATGTCGATGTCTCCTCAGCTTTTCTGAGATACTCCGCATAAAGCTCATCGAGATTCTCTGAGAGGAACTCTCCGAATGCTGCGGAATCCTTGGAAGTCAGCGAGATGTTGTAGGCTCGGCCGGTACGGCCAATCACGCCTTTGATCCGACCCCCTCCGGCCGTCCAAGTCCGCTTTGCAGGCGCAGCCTTGGTGCTGCGGCGCTTCGGCGTCTTACCTGCTTCTGCCACCTTGCTGTGCAAAATTTCGAACTTCGTATCGCTGTCGAGCCGTTCAAAACCGTCAGCTTCAAGAACACGGTCGGCAACTTTGAGGTTGGCCTTCTCCGTCATGAGCTTCTTGAAGTCTTCCCAGCGATCTCGACCGATCTGCTTAGCTGGACCGATTGCCTCGATTACGTGGCTTGGAACTGTGCTTGCTACCGAAAGCATGCGCGACAAGAGCGTTCCATCAATCGTTAGCGCCTGCTGGATCACGCCCTTCTCTTGACCCAGATCGCGAAGATTTTTCGCGAAGAGAGCTTTCTCAATGAACGAAAGATCAGCACGAGCGGTATTCTCTTGTCCTTGTGCGAGGATATGCGCGACATCGTCCATCTCCTTGACCACGGCTCGCACGGGGCGATCCAAGGCGCGTGCCGCACGGACACGACGATGACCAAAGACCACCATGTAGCGGCCTATTGCATCTGGGTGTGGACGCAGGAGCACTGGCGTATCCTGACCGCTTGCATGGATAGAACGCTTAAGCTCGTCGAACGCTTCATCATCACCACTGAGCCGGTCATTAACGAAGGATGCATCGACGAGGCCGGTGTCGATCTCCACGATCGTTTCACCCTCGAGCAATCGTTTGGAGTTCTCGGCCAAGCTGTCGATAGAGACCTTCATGGATTTCGAAGCTCCGCGCATAGCGTAGCTTGAACGCTCTGCGCCAAGCTTCGCTTGACTTGCGTCACCCATGACGGACTTCAGAAGGTCTTTTCTGGCCATTTCACCCTCCCAAGATTGCCGTGAAGCATTACATCTGCACGGCTGTCAAATATGGTCTGTACGGCTGTAAAAATCATGAGAGCTCACGCCCCCAAGCCTGGTGGACTAGTCCAGCGATTTCATCGTTCACGGCATTCAAGGAGGCGATCGCTCGATCATATGTTGATCGAACGAACTGAGTTCGCTCTACCTCGTATAACGTCTGCTTCGTAATCCCCGCGTCGGAGATTGCCGTGGATTTCAGCATGTGTGCTTCGAGCATCTGATCTGGGAACATGGCCTGCAAGAAGCCAACCATCTGCTTCTGGGGGCCGTCAGTGGGTTCGAACCGCGTTACCAAATACCGAAACCACTTCAGCTTCATCTCGGCACCGGCCTCGCGGATTGTTTGGAGAATACCGCCGAGCATCAATAGAAACTGACTCATCGACATCACATCCAGCATTTGTGGGTGAACTGTCACGAGGACCGAAGAAGAAGCAGTGAGCGCGGTCAGAGTTAGGTAGCCAAGCTGGGGAGGGCAGTCGATCACCACGATATCGTACTGGTCCTCGACCTCCTCAAGCGCCTTTGAGATCCGTGTGAAAAAAGCGCGCCCTTCGGACGGATCACGGCTCGTGAGAGCTACAGGCGTGTCGTACTCATACTCTTGAAGGTCAAGACTCGCCGGCACGATATCCAAGTTCGGGAAGTTCGTGGGGCGAATGACAGCACTGATAGGGCGACGATCCTCATCGTATCGCAAGGTCTCGTAGAGCGACGAAACTGTATCCAACTCGGGCTGGATTCCATGTAGCGCTGTCAGCGATGCCTGAGGATCGAGGTCAATCGCAAGGACGCGGTGACCCTTGAGCGCCAAGTGCTGGGCTAGGTGCGATGCCGTCGTCGTTTTCCCGCTACCACCCTTAAAGTTCACGACCGAGATCACATGAAGCTCTTCATCTTCTGTACGATGAGGAAGATACCTGCGCTTTCCAGGACGGCCGTACTGATCGAGGTATGCACGCAGCTCAAGCATTTGACGTGCGGAGTACGACCTTCGACCCGAAGAAGAGGTTTCAGGCTCCGGGCCTTTGCCTTCCAAATGAAGCTTCTTGATCGTGGATTGTGTGACCCCGAGGTAGTAGGCCACTTCCGCTAGAGAGAACTGACGCAGACCCTTTTGCGCATCTGGCGGATACTGCTCCTGACGCAATATGTTGAGCCGGTCAGAGATAAGCTCCCCTTGTCGGAGGATTATCTCATCGAAGGGAGTGGTCCCTTCGCTACCATGGATCGGTCTTGCTGCCATACCGCCGCCTCGCCAAATATCGCTTTTTGCGCGAATTCTATAGTTAAACTGTGACTTACCGCGAGTTCAGTTGTTTCACAACGATTTTCTGGATCTAGCGATTTTGACCCCCGAAGTGCGTGGCCCTAGTAGGGGCCACAACAGTAAGCTTCCAATGCGGACTCTACTACCATATGTGGGAACTCCAACATGACATTTCTTGGCACTTAGCCGAAAAGAATGTTAGATACTTCCCCTCAGAGTATTGATCTATCTTATTTTTTCGGATTATGCACGGCTGTCAAAACAACTCTGCGTGCTTGCATTTTTTGATTGAGGTGGCCTGTCTGAATGGCGCACACAACTACCCGCAGATGCATCCCAACAGATGTCAGCCAATGCGTCGAAATCTAGCCGCCACTGTGTTGAGGACGGCGAGTTGCCAGTAATCACCGCCAAGCAAGAGAATCGGTTGGCCCGATTCTAGTCTGGCGGGTCCTTGGACTGGGCGAGTTCCCGGCACCTCCCGGGATGGGTCGAGGGAGGCGAAAGTAGGGGATTGAATTCGACGTCCAACAGTATGAAGCCGTATGTGGGTATTGCTTCTTTTTTCGGAGTTCATCGTGTCGCCACTGTGTAGCGTTCTGATACAGGAAACAAAAACCGGTGCCAATCTTTGGTCCGCAATTTTAACCTACGGCCCGTGAAATCGGTCTAAAGAGCGACCCGCGGTTTTCGCCATGACAAATCGAGGGCAGGGCGGAGCGAAGGGGGACCTGATAGAAATGGCTTGGCAATGAAGGGTAGCGGGCGCTCTCACTTCAACTGCTCAGAAGCTGTGGTTAGGTCGGCATTTAGGCAGCAACTAGCTGATCCAGCTTTAGAGCCTACGTTTGGTGATATGCCATAGGCTCCTACAGTCCGGACGAAGCCGCCACTCGATGAATTCGCCTCGATGGCCGCTTTCTCAAGTCAAAATGCGTTTCGGCGAACACCGAAATCAATAGTACTTCTCATACTGCTTCCCGAATTTACTATACGCATAGAACGCTATGGTGTCCGCCAAACCTGCTGCCGGGTCAAACTTTTCTTCGAAGCCCAACTCATTGCGGATCGCTTGTGTATCAACTTCAAAGTGTTGAAGTGGCTTAAATGCTTCTTCGTTTGGTTCCGACACTTCAAAGTCCCCAGGCCAACCACAGTGTTGGGCAATACGTTGGGCCCATTCATACTCAGTAAATGTCGGATGTTCAGCCACGTTGTATATCCGCTGCCCGACTAAGTCCGATCGTACCGCAAGAGAAATCGCGAACGCTGCATTCTTGTGTAAACAGCGTGAGAACTTGAAGGATGCTCTATCTTTTGGGATCTTGATCTTTGTCGCACCCTTAAGCATCTGATCAAGATAGAACTGAACGCGTGTTGTGTCCGGCCAGCCGTAAATTGCGGGCATTCTGAGGATGGTTAAGTCAACAAATGCTTCTCGATATATACGCTCAACACCAATTTTGTCGTATGCAGCACCCTCCGGGCCGTAAGCCGTACGTAGAGCCATATCCTCGCGTATTGGAGAAGGCTGATGCGGTGCGTCTTCGGTTTTGCTTAGGCGCCCGTATGCGCGGTAAACATCGATGCTCGATACTGCAATCAGGCGCGGCATGGCATCTAGCCTTCGACACATCGATGCAAGTATTTCCGCGTTCTTAACAGTAAAGGGGATCATATCGATAATGACATCAGGGTTCACTTCATTTAGTGCATTAAACAGTGCGTTTTCGTTGTCGCGGTCGCCTGTAAAAGCGGTCTCAAAGTAGTAGCTTCGTCCAGATCGGGTAAGTGTTGAGACGACTGCAAAACCGTCACCAGTGAGTTCTCGAATTACTTCTGGACCGACTAGAGCCGTACCTCCAATCATAAGTACTTTCATGTGTGGACCCCGCAACCGCTCTGCATTGCAACAATATAGCAGACGTGCGTGGTCGGAGCAGCATTTGTTACTCCGGGCTCTCAGCAGATCAGTGAATTCGCAGAGTCTCGGCGTACGGCATTTGTTCCACAAACCAGCGTTTGGTCGCCTTGCTTTATGAACGCTCTGCGGACTAAGTTGCCGCTCGAACTGGTGAGCCGAATGCACGCTCTGACGTGGATGCTGAACTTGACCCGGCCTAATTGCCGATGGCGTTAATCTCCTCGTACTGCGGAGTCGCCTTCATTTTCTCTAACCATCCCTGTACCCGAAGACTGTTTGTCTCCCATCGATAACCGAAACTCTAACTATAATAAGTTAGCGCTAACATAAAGTGTATAAAGCTATTGTGACAGGTTGGAACATTCCCAATAAGCCACGCAGCTTTAGCTCGATTTTCTCAACTTTGGGCCCATTTGGGACCTCCGCCGCGCTTCTTTGAGATCACGGCAGCAGGGGAGGTTGGGCCGCTAATCCCTCTTGTTCACTCCAACAACTGGTACTTGGCGCCCGCTTTCTCGCCTACGGCCAGCGTTGCGTCGGGCGCACTGACAACAGACACAATAGAGATGCTATCTGATACAAGATCGAAGCCGAAATACCGGCGGACAAGAGGAGGGCAGGGGGCGACAATCAGTAGTCCACCTGCTCGAACCCGTAGTTCCCTTCGTAATCGCGCCATTCAACAAACACAGACCGATGCCAGATGTTAGGGCAGTGCGCGCCCCAACGCTCAAGACCTACATGCGCAGACGGCAGCGCACTTGGAGAAGACCATTGCCACGAGAAGTCTCCCTGGGTCCCATAGGTTCCAAGCGACACCACTGCCGACCGATTGCAGTCACCGTCATGTCCGGACTTCCGTTGACGCGCATAGCGCACATCGAAGACCCGGATCGAACGGACAAAATTGAAATCAGAGCCACTAATGTCTATGTCAGCGCGGTCTAGGACCAATTGTAGCGCCAATGCTTGCGAGAACTTTGGAGACGTTGAAGTCTCGATACGAATTATTGCTGGCACAACATCAAACGAATTTGCGGCGAGAACCGCCGGAGGAGAGTAGGGCAGGGGGGTATCGGATCGTTCAACAAAGGTATCATAGAAACGCACCGAAGGTTTTTGATCTGATCCAGGCACGTACGAAGCACCCATCGGGCATCTCCAGATCTGAAGCGGCGGCTCAACTGGCCATGGCGTGATCCTACGAATGAATTCCGCTCTCGCTCTTTCGCATGGTTCGGAAGTCGGCCAACCGCCCGCGAGGCACAGAAGGATCGCGCAATCGATCTGATAGGTCTGTGCGTCCGCTCGATTAGTTGGGACGAATGAAAACGTCATCCCAGCGACTACGGTTGCAAGAGCAAGTCTAATTACGGCACAAAACATCCATGGCCTCCTAATTTGGCGATAGATCAACTATCCTCCATATATATATTTTTGTCATGATTGTTATACTTATGACAAGCGGTTACCGCGAATAACTCTGTTAGGCTGCTCGATTACGAAGCCTTCGAGGGCAACGTTTCAAGAAACCCGACAAGTTCGGCACTGTCAGTTGCTCGTGCACGGATGAGGACATCGACTTCTAGGCTTCGGTCAATGAACGAAATCTCGCGATCTCTCCCGATCCACAGAATGCCGAGGTCACCGGACTCCCACAGGTAGAGATGACCGACCACCACCGCACCATCGCCACCAAGCAACGTCGCAATTGGCACGCCGTTCCCAAGATCAGACGTCACTGGTTTTGGACGTTCTTGCGATCGATGAAGTCACCGATGTTTTTCATGGCCTGTATTCCGTTCTTGATTGGTGCGGTCTGGAAAATAAGGGCAGCAAAGACGCCCGTTCTGATGGCTCAAGGGTCGTTGCGACGTTTTCCGCTACCTCAGTTTCATCATCTCTTCTCTGAAGGCTTCGGCCGGTGTTTGCCATCCAAGACACTTTCTGGGCGTCCCATTGAGGCGGTCACAAATCGCCTTCATATTGCGATTTGAGAGCGCCGCGAGCTGGGTGTCTCGGGGTAGATATCGGCGCGCCCGCTTGTTCAGGTTTTCGACCGAACCTTTCTGCCACGGCGCTTGTGGATCACAAAACCAGCTTTCTGTGCCGATACCGGACTTCAGCTTGCGCCAGGCCCGGAACTCGAAACCTCTATCAAAGGTGATGGAGCGACGGGCTGGTTGGGGCAGGGGTTCCATCACGTCCATCAGCTTATTGATGAAGTGCGTCGAACTGCGGTCGTTGTTTCGGAACAGGACGGCAAACCGGGTCTTCCGCTCGACCAAGGAGGCGACGTTCATTGTGCCCTGAGAGCGCTCGAAGATCATCAAATCGCCTTCCCATTCGCCAAAAGTCTCGCGTGTCTTCACATAGTCTGGGCGTTCATGGATGGACCGATCTGGCGGAAATACCTGGCCTCTGGGCCGTCTGGAATAGCGCGGTTGCCGTTTCTTTCTTCGACTGGGCAAATGGCGTGCCAGTTGTTCCGATTGGCCTTCAGCGCTGTAGACGTAGGCATAGATTGTCTCGTGGCTGACACGTACAGGCTGGTCATCATATCCCAGACGGCCCGCGATCTGTTCTGGCGTCCAGCCGATCCTCAACTGCGTGAAGACATGCGCGCGCAAGTCTTCAAAGCGCACCAGTTTGCGTCTTCGTGCGCGACGCTTGGAGGCTTCTCGCTGCGCAACCATGCCGTAATAACCGTTTAGCTCCGACAATTCGTCATCTTCAAAACCATTGCGTTTGATCTCGCGGTAGATAGACGAGCGGTGCCTGCCGATTTCAGCCGCGATCTTGCTCACAGGCACTTTTGCGTTCAGCATGTCCTCGATTGCGCGTCTCTCACGCAAATCCAGCTCTGTGTGGGCCATGTCCGTTCTCCTTGCTTTTCAGCAAGATAGGGGATTTGTCGCAACCCAGTTTAGAATGTGCCTTCTTCGAGATCAAAAGGCTGATAATCTTTCTTATGTTAATTTTTAACGGTATGAGAAACATATGCTCAGGTTCGATCCAAGATGTTAGCTGGGAGACTTGCTTGCTATCCAAAACTCCTTTCAAGGCGAAAGAGCTTAGTTACGTCCTTCCGCACTTTAGAAGATCGCGTCGGTGGATCGTTAAATGATTTCCTGTGTCAGCGTCTGCAGTCCTTTTCGTAGTTTCAGTTTCGTCATAGGATCTCGCCGAAGCACATGTATTTCAGTTCGAGGTAATCATCGGCTCCGTATTTGGAGCCTTCGCGGCCTTGACCCGATTGCTTGACGCCACCGAAAGGCGCGACCTCGGTTGAAATCAGACCGGTGTTGATGCCGACCATGCCCGTCTCCAGGCGCTCGGCGACGCGCCAAACGCGGGATATGTCCTTGGCATAAAAGTAACCGGCAAGGCCGAACTCCGTATCGTTCGCAAGTTCGACGGCTTCGTCTTCCGTTTCGAACTTGAAAAGTGGAGCAATCGGCCCGAACGTCTCTTCGTGTTGCACTTGCATGCCGCGCGTTACATCGATGACGACAGTCGGCTCAAAAAAGGTCCCGCCTAGGGCATGTCGGTTGCCACCTGTGGCAATGCGGGCACCTTTGGCAATCGCATCCGAGAGGTGAGCTTCGACTTTCGACAGGGCAGCCTCATTGATCAGGGGACCGATCGCGACCCCCTCCTCGAAGCCATCCCCCACAGACAGCATCGACACGCGCTTTGCGAGCTTCTCAGAGAACTCCTTGTAGACCTCCGATTGAACGTAAATCCGATTGGCGCAGACGCATGTCTGACCAGCGTTCCGGTATTTGGCGATCAGTGCACCTTCAACAGCGGCGTCGACATCGGCGTCGTCGAACACGATGAACGGCGCGTTACCCCCAAGCTCCATGGAGACTTTCTTGACCGTCGCAGCGCCCTGCTCCATCAGGATTTTCCCGACACGGGTCGAGCCGGTAAAGGTGATCTTGGCCACCTTGGGGTTGGCGCAAAACTCCTTGCCGACTGCAGATGCGTCGCTGCTCGGGACCACGCTGAACACGCCTTTGGGAATACCAGCGCGTTCGCCCAACACTGCCATGGCCAGGGCAGACAGCGGTGTCAGTTCCGCAGGACGCGCAACAAAGGTGCAGCCCACGGCGAGCGCAGGCGCCACCTTGCGGGCAATCATCGCATTGGGGAAGTTCCAGGGCGTGATAGAGCCAACGACGCCGACCGGCTGCTTTAGAACAACAATACGCTTGTCGGGCTGATGGCCGGGGATCACATCGCCGTAGATGCGTTTTGCCTCTTCGGCAAACCACTCGATATAAGACGCACCATACATGATCTCGCCCTTGGCCTCGGTCAGAGGCTTGCCCATTTCAGCAGTCAGGATGGCGGCCAGATCGTCGATGTTCTCGACCATCAGATCATGCCACTTGCGCAGGATCGCACCGCGCTCCTTGCCTGTCTTGGCCGCCCAAGCCGCCTTGGCATCGTAAGCACCGTCGATAGCGAGCGTGACCTCTTCGACGGCAAGGTCGGTCACATCCGCAATCCTCTCCCCGGTCGCGGGACTAAATACCGGAAAGCAGTTCCCATTCTCGATCCAGTGCCCATTTACATAGGCGCGGGTCTCGAGAAGCGCGGGATCGT
>CAWUIJ010000083.1:0-11953 GCA_963922235.1 uncultured Parvularcula sp.
CCGCAATAGAGAATGAGCTTCTCAAGCTCTTGCCGAAGGACACCGCGGTCCTCACCCAAGATAGCAACGAGCGTGGTCACCGCGTCGTCGGTGATGGTGATCTCTTCGCCAGCAAGCTGTTCACGGATCGCACTGATCGTGTCGCGCTCGCCTTCCGGGTAGCACGGAATGGCCACCGCCTGAGCTGAGCTCTCACAGGCTTTGCGGAGGGCGGAGGATTTTTTGAGGTCCCCCGCCTCAACCACGACAAGTCCGGCCGACACCAAACTACCTGCTTCCGCGGCCTTAAGGAGAGACGCGACCGCGCCCGTGACACCTGCACCCGCGGCACGCACACGGATCACCCTGCGCCCACCTAGAAAGCTTTGCGCCGCCGCTTCATCGGTCAGCCGCGCAGCGTCACTCGCTTCTTGTTCACTGAGGCTTACCGAACGCCAAGGGTCCGAGAGATCTTCAGCCACCTGTTTGGCCGCACGCTCAGCCCGCTCATGGACCAGCCCCTGCTCAGGACCATAGACCAAGGCAACGACAACCTGCTCATCCGGTGCACGGAGAAAGCGCTCGATATCCCGTGCCTTGAGCGCCGTCATTGCTGGAAGTCTCTCTGCGCCTCTTGTTCAAGGCGGAAGAGAGGATCATCGCTCGGATTGTTATTGATGAGCTCTCCACCCGAACTGCCAGGCGCCCTATCTCTGAGGAAGAGAGCCATATCGACCTCGATCTTCCTGGCAAGATCCACTGCGGCGCGGCGCACAGCATCTTCTCGCCCGACCAAAGACGCGTACTGACTATCAACAACACCGTAGGACACAATGCTGCGAAGTGATTGCCGGCGAACCTCATCGGTCTCAAGATCGCGATACCGCAACCATGCTACCAAGGTATAGTCAAACCGTTGGGTATCAGAAGATATCCGTACTGCAACAGCCCGCCTTGTATCACGCAGCTCGATCGTCACGGCGTGGGTCTTCTTCACACCTGTGTCCGGCAAGCGCAGACGCATCGCATCTTCGACTTCCTGTCGCGCATCCTTTGGCCCGCTAACGCTCTCAATATAAAACGCGCCGAGCTCCTCAACACTCTGTTCTTCGTCGTCTAAGGTCGCATAGAGCGGCTGAAAACCGCAGGCTCCCAGGACAAGGATCATGACCAGAAAAGGAAACTGCCGCATCAGCCTGCCACCACATTGACGATCCTGCCGGGCACCACGATCACTTTACGGACGGTTTTGCCTTCCATGAACCGCGCCACATCCGCTTGAGACAGCGCAGCTTCTTTGACAGCATCTTCGGCCGCATCGGGCGCGACCTTGATCTCACCGCGGCGTTTGCCATTCACCTGAACGGGCAGCGTGACCACATCCTCAGACAGCAGAGCTTCATCAACTTCGGGCCAGTCTGCATCTGTACAGAGACCTTCACCCCCCAAAAGCCCCCAGCACTCCTCGGCCAAGTGGGGCATAAAGGGTGCGGTCAGCTGGGTGAGTGCGCCCAAGGCCTCAGCTGCCACAGGCGCAGCATCGCCATCGGTTTTGAGGTTTTTGCAAGCGCCCAGGAACTCATAAAGGCGCGCAATCGCCTTGTTGAACCGGAAGTGTTCAATGTCACCGGTGACGCCTTCGATAGTTTTATGCGTCGTCCGGCGGAGCGCCATGAGATCATCAGAAAGCTCCGTGGGCATGGGAGTTTTCGCGTTCAAGACACCCTCGCCCTTGGCGACGGTTTCATAAACCCGATTGGCAAATCGCCACGCACCCTCCACCCCGGCATCGGTCCACTCCACATCCCGCTCAGGCGGCGAATCCGACAGCATAAAGAACCGCGCCGCATCCGCTCCGTAGGCGTCAGCGATCGCCTCCGGCGCGACGACGTTCTTCTTGGACTTGGACATCTTTTCGATGGGGCCAACAGCCACTTCGGCGCCACCATCCACCGCGAACGCTTGCTTTCCCTTCACATCCACCTGTTCAGGAAAGAGCCAATTGCCTTCAGCGTCCTTGAATGTCGCATGTGTCACCATCCCTTGGGTGAAGAGATTGGTGAACGGCTCAGACACATCCGTGTACCCGCAATCCTTCAGGTTCCGGGTGAAATAGCGCGCATAGAGAAGGTGGAGGATCGCGTGCTCGATCCCGCCGATATATTGCTGCACGGGCATCCAGGCGTCCGCCTCAGCCTTCTCCACCGGCGCGGCTTCAGGCTGGGAGGCGAAACGTGCAAAGTACCACGAGGAATCGACAAACGTATCCATCGTATCGGTCTCACGCCGCGCCATGTCTCCGCATTTTGGGCACGGCACCTCGCGCCAGCTTTTGGTGCTTTCGCGGTCCAGCGGGTTGCCAGGCGTTTTGAATTCTGAGGCATCAATCGGGGGTAGGCTGACCGGTAGCTGGTCATCAGGGACCGGAACAGCGCCGCAGGTGTCGCAATGAATGATCGGGATCGGGCAGCCCCAATAGCGCTGGCGTGAAAGGCCCCAATCGCGCAGGCGATAATTCGTGGTGCCCTCACCCCAGCCCATCTCTTCGATCTTTTTGATCGCAGCGGGCAAGGCCTCTTCCGCAGGCAAACCATCAAGGAAGCCGGACATCATCATCGACCCGGGGCCCACATAGGCCTCGTCCGCGACCTCAAAAGAGGAAGGATCGGCATCCGGCGGACACACCACCGGGATCACATTGAGATCATACTTCCGCGCAAAGTCGAGGTCACGCTGATCATGGGCAGGACACGCAAAAATCGCGCCCGTACCGTACTGCATCAGGATAAAGTTGGCGATATAGACCGGAAGCTCTTCATCGGTAAACGGATGGCGCCCGGTGACAGGCAGGCGATAGCCCTTCTTCTCCGCCTTCTCAATATCAGCCTCAGAGGTGCCTTGCGCCTGGCATTCGGCAATGAAGGCGGCGCAATCAGGATCCTGATCGGCAAAATGCTTCGCCAACGGATGATCTGGCGCCACGCCGAGGAAACTTGCCCCGTAAAGCGTGTCCGGCCGGGTGGTGTAGATCGGCAATTTATCCTGGGGCAGATCATCACCTGAGAGCGGGAAGGACATCATCAGACCCTCAGACCGGCCGATCCAGTTCCGCTGCATCTCTTTGACATGCGCCGGCCAACCTTGCAGTCGTCCGTCGTCGAGCGCATCGAGGAGATCCTCGGCGCGGTCGGTGATCTTAAAAAACCACGTCGACATCGACTTGCGCTCGACCGGCGCGCCAGAGCGCCAGCCTTTGCCATCCACGACCTGCTCATTCGCAAGCACGGTCATCTCGACGGGGTCCCAGTTCACCAGGCTCTCGCGCCGCTCGACAAAATCCTTTTTCAAAAACTCCAGGAAGAGTCTTTGTTGGTGGACGTAGTATTCGGGATCACACGTCGCGAATTCCCGTGTCCAGTCGATGGCGAGCCCCATGCGCTTGAGCTGTTCGCGCATCACCTCGATATTGCCGTAGGTCCAATCCTTAGGGTGACCACCGGTCTGCATCGCTGCATTCTCTGCAGGCAGACCAAAGGCGTCCCAGCCCATCGGGTGAAGAACATCGAACCCGCGTGCGCGCTTAAATCGCGCGATCACATCCCCCATCGCGTAATTGCGGACATGGCCAATATGGATCTTGCCCGACGGATAGGGAAACATTTCGAGCACGTAGTATTTCGGCCGCTCGCTATGCCGTCCAGCGGCGAAGCAGTCTTTCTCCGCCCAGGCCTTTTGCCATTTGGGTTCGGCTGCTGCGGGATTGTACCTGGCCATGTGTCGTGTGCTTTCAGTCGGACATTGCAAAAAGGGCTGCGGACGGGTGCCGCAGCCTAGAATCATTCGTTCAGTATGGAAAAGCGGCGGCTCGGTCTAGCTGAGCGAGTTGAGTCGGATTTCCCGGGCCCTCGTCAGGATGGCGTTCTCCACCTCACGCTCGGTGTTGGGGTTGATGGGGGCATCCACCCAAGCACCCGCTGGCGTTTGCACCTGTTTGAAGACACGAACGCGAAGAGCATCAGCGCGCAGTGTGTTGCCAAGGATCAGGACGTTGGTCCGGAAACGCTCGTTCGGCGCCTGTGCGCTGGCAAACCAATCTGTGAGAATCACCCCCGCTTGGGGATCCACAGCATCGAGCGGCATGAAATCCATGGTCTCGAGTGAAGCGGTCCACAGGTACTTGTTCACCTGGCCATATTGGAGCTCAGGAACAGTCGTCTTGGTTGCTTTGCCAGGGCCGCCACACGCGGCAAGTGCAGCGGCACAGGCTGCAACGGCAAGAACTTTCACCAAACGGCGGGTATCAGGATGAAACATCGTAACCTTTCGAATTCGCGCTGCAATTATCACTTAGGGTCCTCCAGTCAAACCCCTTGCTGGGATATGGTTGCACGGAAGACGCACCAGACGGGAAAAGCATTTTGGTGATAAGTTGTTCACTCACATCACGTTCCTTCCTGCCTTAAGTAGAGGGACAAAGGTAAGACTATGTTTCGAGGGACGACACTGCTGAGGCTTTTTGGAGCCGCTGCGATGCTGATCGCAGCGCCCGTTGCCCATGCACAGGATTCCCCGATCACTGTCGACGGCGATGCTGTCTTCACGACAGGCCTCAGCGAAGGGGACGTGTCGGAAACTGATTTCGATGCGCGGCTTGACGTGACCGCCACCACGCTCGCGGTCCCTGGGATGGAGCTCGGCGCAGGAAGCGGTGTCCGTGTTGATGGCAACCGCGCCGATCGCCGGGCAGCAGGTGGCCGGTATTCCTCGTTCACCTTTGGTGGCCAGCGCGGCGTGGGGCCCACGAGCACCGACGTGTTTGTCGATCGCGCTTATGTCTTCGCCAAGGGCGGGTTTGGCAGCGTCTCAATCGGGTCCGATACGGGTGTGGCTGAAAAGCTCGCCGTCACCTCGCCGACCATCTTCCGGGCGCTTGGCGTGAACGATTGGAGGGCCGATCCATCAGGCTTCAATGACGTTCACACGGTCAACGACTTCTCCGGCAACTCAGCCAAGATCACTTATATGCCTCCTTCGGGCCTCTTCGGCGGTGTCGTCGGCAATGTCCAAATGGGTGTGTCCTATGCACCGGAGTTGGAAAGCTGCGGCGTCGATGAGTGTGCGCCCCTGGGCAATATCGTTCCAGGGCAGAACAACGAGCTGATGATCGGCCAGAATGGTCAGGTCTTGGTGCGGGATCAGCGCTGGCGCGACGTGTCCGAGGCCGCTCTCTACTACCAAAACGGTTTTTCAATGGGCGGCGATCGCCTGCTTCTCGGCATCGGCGCTTCGTTTGTGCGCGCTGACCAGGATGAGACTGGTTCCCTCAATGACGATTTTGTCGAGGATTATGAGGCGCTCGCGCTGGGCCTCAACCTCGCTTACGGCGATCTGACCATTGGCGGCTCGGTGAAAACCACCAATGCTGGGCTTGAAGATGGCGGCGCAGGGGAAAGCGATTACCTCGCCTTTGATGCAGGCATCACCTACCAGGCCGGCGATTGGCGCATGATGTTGGGCTATGGCGAAGCCGACGCTGAGCGGGATGCCTCATTGCTTGTGGGTCCAACGAATGGATTGGCGGTTCCTTACGCCCTCGATCGGAGAACCCAGACGGCCCAAGCCGGCGTGGCTTACGTGCTAGGCCATGGCATCACCTTGGGCGCGGCGGCGCAGTTTGTTGAAAGCAACAAACCCGCAGCGCTTGGCGGCGACGAAGACACCGCCTCTTTGATGATCGAATCCTCGATCCGCTTCTAAGGCCTCTGAAGAAAAGCCCCGATTGCGCCAAAGCCCTGGAACGCACTCCCATGGAGCGCCTTCACCGAGCGCTCATCCATTCCGCCCAAAGCCAAGCTCGGACAACGCGATGCAGCAGCCAACCGTGCAGCCCGCACAGGCCCTAAAACCCGGCCGCCGGGATGACTATCCGTCGGCATGACTGGTGAAACAAAAAGAGCATCCGCGCCTTTTTGCTCAGCGCGGCGCGCCTCAGCGAAATTGTGGGCTGGAAAGGTATGGAGGCCCGGCCCCTCACCGTGAGCATGCGTTCCGTTTGCACCGTGAAGCGTTCCGCGCGCCATGAAAAAGAGATGCCCGCGGCTCTGGACCTCGCGGCGAACCTCCTCAGCCAATGCGATCCGATCCGCTGACAACAGAGCATCGTGGCGAAAGATGACCGCAACGGGCGGTACGCGTCGCGGAAGCTCCGTGGCCAAGCGTTCGATCGATGGCGTCCGCACAGGATCTGTGAACAGCGCCAAAGCAAAAGGCAGATCGCAGGCCTGCGGGGAAGCGCGCCGCAGCGACCACGCAGCGCGCGAGAGGGCGATGACACGTGAACGAAACTCTGCCACCCCCTCGCCATGGACCCGACAAAGACGATCAGCAACCTCCACGCCGTTCAACAGAAGATCGCGGCGGCCGCCACGGAAGCCGGACGGCAATCTTCCGATGTGCGTCTGACTGCTGTGTCCAAAACGTTCGACGCAGAAACGATCCTCCCGCTGCTTGATGCAGGCCACCGCGTGTTCGGAGAAAACCGGGTCCAAGAGAGCCAAACCAAGTGGCCGGGGCTCAAAGCCAGCTTCCCCGATACCGAACTTCGGCTCATCGGCCCTCTTCAATCCAACAAAGCCAAAGACGCCGTCGCCCTGTTCGATGTGATTGAGACCGTCGACAGGCCAAAGATTGCCCTTGCCCTCTCCAAAGAAATGCAGACGCAGGATCGGCCTCTTCCCGTCTATGTGCAGGTGAACACAGGGGCAGAGCCGCAAAAGGCTGGAGTCTTGCCCCAAGAGACGGCCGCCTTTGTCAAAGACTGCCAAACAACCCACAAACTCAATGTCATCGGACTGATGGCGATCCCGCCTGCGCAAGAGCATCCCGCGCCCCATTTCGCGCTGCTCGCCAAACTGGCTGCAGACCTGAAATTGCCGCGCTTGAGCATGGGCATGTCTGCCGATTTTGAGGCAGCTGTTTCGCTCGGCGCCACAGATGTTCGCGTCGGCAGCGGTATCTTTGGCGTGCGCGGCTAAACTTTGATTTCGATCAAGTTTGGCGGGATTGACCGTTGACTCCAACGCAGCATCACGATGCGATAAACTGCTTTTGGTGTTGTCTTAGCCTTGCGAACTTTGACACACTGAAAGCTAACACTGTGGGAAAGAGCAACTTTTCGGTTTAACGAAAGAACCCTGACAACGTGAAAGTGTTCCGCATTCGTTAGAAAACGAACATTCAATCAGGGTGCCGGTCGTGTCTGCTCTTGATGAGTTGAAATTGGGCGTAAAGACGAATGACAAGAAAAGCCAAAGTCCTGTTGATTGAAGACGACGAGCTGCTTGTCGGGGCGCTCACCGAGCAGTTCGGCGACCACAGCGAGTTTCAACTCTCGACCTCTCGCACAGGCGGGGAAGCTCTCGAGCTTCTCGTCACCCAAGCACATATCGATATTGTGCTCTTGGATATCGGGCTGCCGGATATGGATGGCCGCGACGCTTGCCGAAAGCTCCGCGAGAATGGCTTCAAATCGCCAATCATTATGCTGACGGGCTCGGATAGCGATGATGATGTCATCAATGGCCTCGACGCTGGCGCGAATGACTATGTGACCAAACCATTCAAGTTCGCGGTCTTGCTGGCCCGCATGCGCGCGCACCTGCGGAGCCATGAGCAGTCTGAAGATGCGATCTTCAAGATCGGCCCCTACGACTTCAAACCAGCTGTCAAAATGCTGATCACTGACGAAGACAAGAAGATCAAGCTCACCGAGAAAGAGGCTTCGATCCTCAAATATCTTTACCGCGCAGGTGGTCAGGCGGTGAGCCGTGATGTGCTGCTCGACGAAGTTTGGGGCTACAATTCAGGCGTCACCACCCACACGCTCGAGACCCATGTCTATCGCCTGCGGCAAAAGATCGAGCCCAATCCAGGCCATGCTGAGCTCTTGGTCACGGAAAGCGGCGGGTACCGTTTGGCGCTCGAAGATGGCCTCAATTTATAGTCACTGCCTGATTTGCGGCGGCAACGCCCGCCGAGCTGTGATCTAAGCCTGCCACGACGCAACGGAGAGACTCGTCATGAGCAGCCGCGACCAACAGGATCAAGCCGCCACCTTCCACGCCTTGCACCAGCCCGGTGATCCCCTGGTTCTCACCAATATCTGGGACGCGGGATCCGCCAAAGCTGTGGCCAAAGGAGGCGCCAAAGCCCTCGCCACCGGAAGCGCGAGCGTGGCGATGGCGCGTGGTTATCAAGACGGAGAACTCATTCCGCTCACAACGCTTCTCGCGGTGCTTCAAGAGATCACCCGGTCGACGGACTTGCCCGTCACGGCTGATTTTGAAACGGGTTTTGCCGAAGACTTGGACGACCTCGCGCACAACATCGCGGTGCTGGTTGAGACAGGCGTGGTGGGCATCAATTTCGAGGACCAAGTGATCACCTCGGGCGCTTTGCGCCTCATCAAAGAACAGACCCGGCGCATTGAGCGCGTTCGGCAAGAAAGCACGCGGAAGAACATCGATCTCTTCATCAATGCCCGCACGGATGTGTTCTTGCGGGAGCCCAATCAAGACCGCCATCCTAGCCTCTTAAGCGAAGCCAAAGACCGTCTCGCAGCCTATGCCGAGGCTGGTGCGAGTGGGTTCTTTGTTCCTGGGCTGACCAATCAAGACCTCATCGCTGAGATCTGCTCGGCATCTCCCCTGCCTGTGAACGTCATGGCCATGGGCGACGATGTCGAACGAACAAAACTCGCCTCCCTCGGCGTTGCGCGGATCAGCGCAGGTCCAGCCCCCTTTAGGCGCGCAATGAAGCTTTTGGAGGAAGAAGCAGCGCGGGCACTCGACAGCTAACGCATTACGCCCTGGCCCCAGGCGCCCATGGCCTCTATGATCAACTTAAGACTGAGGGCAGCCTGTTCATGCACATTATCCGCGCGTTGTTGGTCCTGTTGATGGCCATCGCACAGGTGGGTGCTGCCTTTGCTCCGCAAATTCTTGGTTGGAGCCGCACGATCGGCTCCACCGCCCGTCTCTATGAGTCGCCCTTGGTCCCAGCGGGCTACGCGTTTGCGATTTGGGGCGTTCTGTACTTGGGCTGCCTCTTTTTTGCTTTGTGGCAGCTCTTGTCCCCGCGGCGACGCGAGCCCGAGGTGGCAACGGTCGGGTGGCTCGCTTTTGGCGCTTTCACCGCCAACACAATCTGGGCTGTTCATCAGCCCCTTTTGGGGCCTGGCCCTTTAAGCTTCGCGGTTCTTCAAGTGATCCTGCTTTTCACATGTCTGGCCGCCGCGTTCAGCCGCGCCATAGAAGATCTCAGCATCGGTGACCGGGTCGCTATAGCACCATTGTTTGGCCTTGCGGGCTGGCTTGTCGTGGCCTCCCCCGGCGGGTTCAGCCTTGTGCTCAAGACCCTCAATGTGGGGCCGCTCTTTGGTTCACTGATGACGGAATCTCTTGTGATCCTGCTGGTTTGGCTGATCCCCGCAACGATAGTGGCGTTCTTTGCGCGCTCGATCGTCTTCCTCGCCGCGATCATTTGGGGTCTGGCGGCCGTGGTGATGGCCAATGAAGGCACGGGCGAAACGCTGTTCTTGCAGACCATTTACATCGCCGGCGGCCTGGTCAGCGTCGCAACTGTGGTCGGGCTTTTCGCCTCCAGGCGCTTCTCATCAACCGTCTCACCATGAGGCGATGACAGGACTTATCCCTTTGGGCTAAGCGCCGCTGGTGACGACACCAACAGATACCCAGAAAAAGCGCGTTCACGTGAAAACGTGGGGCTGTCAGATGAATGTCTATGACAGTGAACGCATGACAGGTCTCCTGCGCCCGCTCGGTTATGAAACGACCGAAGCGGCCGATGATGCTGACCTCGTGATCCTCAACACCTGCCATATCCGCGAGAAGGCAGCGGAGAAGGTCTATTCAGAGCTCGGGCGCCTCAAAGACGTCAAAGCCCGCGGCGGCACGATCGCCGTGGCAGGCTGCGTGGCCCAGGCGGAAGGCGCTGAAATGCGCGCGCGTGCCCCGCAGGTCGATTTTGTCATCGGCCCTCAAAGCTATCACAAGCTGCCTGAGATCATCGCCAAGACCGCACGGCAAACAGGCGAACGTCTCTTCACAGACTTTGACGTCGAGGAGAAATTCGATCGCCTAGCCGAAGCCCGTGAGGTTGATGGCTACACAGCCTTTGTCACCATCCAAGAGGGCTGCGATAAGTTCTGCACCTTCTGCGTTGTTCCGTACACCCGCGGCGCTGAAGTCAGCCGTTCGGCCGACGCGATCACCGCGGAGGTTCGCAGCCTGGTGTCGAAGGGCGTGCGCGAAGTCACGCTCCTTGGACAGAACGTCAATGCCTGGCACGGCGCCGCGCCCGCCGGGACCAGTGATGATGCCTGGGGCCTCGGCGAGCTTTGCCGTCACCTTGCCAAGATCGATGGTCTCGACCGCATCCGCTTCACCACGTCTCACCCGCGCGATATGGACCGCGGCTTGATCGAAGCCTTTGGCGAAGAGCCCAAGCTCATGCCTTATCTGCACCTTCCCGTGCAGGCGGGCAGCGACCGGATCCTCAAAGCTATGAACCGTGGGCACACGGCGGAAAGCTATATCCGCCAGATCGAGGAGGTCCGCGCCGCACGGCCGGACATCGCCATTTCCGGCGATATGATCGTCGGTTTTCCGGGTGAGGACGATCAGGCCTTTGAAGACACTATGAGCCTCGTCCGCGAAGTGCGCTATGCAAGCTGCTTCAGCTTCAAATATTCGCGCCGCCCCGGCACGCCTGGCGCGAGCATGGCCAAGCAGATCGCAGAGGATGTGAAATCCGAGCGGCTGCAGCGCCTCCAGGCCCTGCTCAACGAGCAAAAGCAGGCCTTTGACGCCCAACAGGTCGGACGGACAATCCCCGTCCTTTTCGAGAAGAAGGGCCGCGAAGCAGGACAGCTTGTCGGCCGCAGCCCTTATCTCCAATCGGTTTACGCCGATGCCAGCGAGGACCTTCTCGGTGAGATCATCCCTGTCCGGATTGAAGGTGTGAAACCCAACAGCCTTCGCGGCACCCTGTCCGGGGATGCCTAAAAGAATGCGTGCTCTATGACCGACGAAACCTTGGTCCTTGATAGCCCGGCCCTTGTTCGCGATCTTTGCGGGCCAACCGATGCCCACCTGACACTCATCGAAAACACACTCGGTGTCAGGATTGATGCGCGCTCGAACGAAATCACCATGCGAGGCGGTGATCATGCCCGCGGCCAAGCCAGGGCCGTTCTTGAGTCGCTCTGCGGACGTCTGAGAACTGGCGAGGCGCTGAGCATCGCCGATGTCGAAGGCGCGCTGAGAATTGAGCGCGCAGCGAAACCTGCGCGCCCCAAATCCGAAGGCCGGCCGATCCTCACCCTCCCCAGACGGACCATCGCACCGAGATCCGCCGCGCAAGGCGAGTTCATGAAGCAGCTGAGCCGTGATGAGTTGGTCTTCGGCGTCGGGCCAGCGGGCACGGGTAAAACCTACCTTGCTGTCGCGAATGCCGCATCGATGCTCGTGTCTGGCCAGGTCGAAAAAGTGATCCTCTCTCGCCCAGCCCTTGAGGCAGGCGAACGAATTGGCTTTCTCCCGGGTGACGAGAAGGAGAAGATGGATCCTTACCTCCGTCCGCTCTACGACGCGCTCTATGATGTTCTCTATACCGATTTTGTTGATCGGAAGATCGCGGCGAAAGAGATCGAAATCGCGCCCCTCGCCTTTATGCGTGGCCGGACACTGACGCGGGCCGCTGTGATTCTCGACGAGGCCCAGAACGCCACGATTGCGCAGATGAAAATGTTCCTGACCCGCCTCGGCGAAGGCTCACGCATGGCGGTGACGGGTGATCCTTCGCAGACAGATCTTCCCGACAAACGACAGTCTGGCCTTGCTGATGCGCTCTCTCTGCTCAAGCCCATCGACGGCGTCTCGGTGACCCGGTTCTC
>CAWUIJ010000084.1:0-11620 GCA_963922235.1 uncultured Parvularcula sp.
ACGATCACAAGGATCACGACGAAAGCTGGAAGCGCGCCGGTCTGACCGGACGTCAGGAGCCCTGCTGCAGCCCGCGGAAGCTCCGCAATGATGCCCGCAAAGATGATCAGCGAAATCCCGTTACCGATGCCGCGTGCGGTGATTTGCTCACCAAGCCACACCAAGAACATCACGCCGCCGACTAAAGTCACAACGGTTGTCGGAATGAACAACGGGCCAGCATTAGGGACGATCGGAATACCATTCGGGCTCGTCTGACCAGCAATCGTCGAGGCAATAAAGAAGCCCTGCACCAGCGCCAAAAGGACAGTCAAATAACGCGTGTACTGATTAATCTGACGGCGCCCTGCCTCACCCTCTTTCTTGATCGCCTCAAGAGACGGAACGATCGCCGACATCATCTGCATGATAATCGACGCCGAAATGTAAGGCATGATGTTGAGGGCGAGAATCGCCATCCGCTCCGTCGCACCGCCTGAGAACAGGTTGAAGGTGCCCAAAAGGCCCCCGGTCTGCGTGGAGAACAGATCAGCGAAGGCGTCAGGATTGACGCCCGGGATCGGGATAAAGGTGCCCAACCGGTACACAATAAGCGCACCGAGGGTGAAGAAGATCCGCTTCCTTAGTTCATCTGCCTTGGCAAAATTGCCGAAGGAGAAGTTGGAAGCCATTTGTTCTGCGGCTGAAGTCATACTGACATCCTTACAACACGCTCAAGGTAAGGGGCCTCGCCGGAAAAGATAGGCTTTGAAAGCCAACCCTGGGAAATGCCTCGAGGAGATGGGCGCCGCCGCCTCATGAGCGGGTGCGCATCTCTATCCCTCACTTTTTCTTGGCGGCAGCCTTGGCTTCTTCGCGTTCCTTGCCGCGGAGACGCTTGTGCTTTTCAGGGCGGGTCATGGTGACGGTGCCGCCAGCCTTTTCCACCGCTGCGCGTGCCGAAGCCGTCGCGTAGGTGACGGTCACGTCGACTTTGCTTGTCAGCTCACCGGTGCCGAGGAGGCGCAGGCCGTCAAGCTTCTTGTCCACCAAACCGGCTTCAAGAAGACCGTCTTCGGTCACTGCTGTGTGGCCCGCATCGGCGGCCGCTTGGATATGCGCCAGGCTAATCTCGGTGAAGTCCTTGCGGTTCGGCTTGTTAAAGCCGCGCTTGGGAAGGCGCATGTGGAGCGGCATCTGACCGCCCTCAAAGCCATTGATGGCCACACCCGAACGGGATTTTTGACCCTTCACACCGCGGCCAGCGGTCTTACCGCGGCCTGAACCAATACCGCGTGCAACGCGTTTGCGTGGTTTCCGTGCGCCGGGGTTATCGGCCAGATCTGTCAGTCTCATGTCTATGTCCTTCGACTATGCGGGGCACCGGAAGTCAGTCCCGTGTGCCCCTCGCCTCATGCACCTATTGTTACGGCTGGCGCGGTTCGCCGACGATCTCGACCATGTGGCGGACTTTCCGCACCATGCCCCGGATCGCTGGGGTGTCTTCGAGCTCGCGTTCACGGCCCACTTTACCAAGACCAAGACCTTTCAGGGTCTGCTCTTGGCTCGCCTCACGGCGAATAGGTGAGCCATACTGACGAACGGTGATCACAGGACGGCCTTCAGCTTTCGCCTTGTCCGAACCATAATTCTTCGGCGCGCGACGACCGCGGCCTGGTTCACGTTTCAGTTCTTCAGCCATCAGCCTGCATCCACTGCGGTCGCGTCCGCTTGCACGGCTGCGCGGCGACCAATCAGGTCAGAAACCTTCAGGCCACGCTTGGCCGCGATCGAACGCGGGTTCGACTGCTCTTTCAGTGCGTCCACAGTGGCGCGCACCATGTTGTAAGGGTTCGAGGTGCCGATCGATTTCGCGACGACGTCCTGAATGCCAAGCATTTCAAAGACAGCACGCATCGGACCACCGGCGATCACGCCGGTTCCCGGAGGTGCAGTCCTGATGACGACTTTACCAGCACCATGACGGCCTTGGGCGTCGTGGTGGAGGGTCCGGCCGTCACGCATCGGCACACGGATCATGTTGCGCTTGGCTTCTTGCGATGCCTTACGAATAGCCTCTGGCACTTCGCGGGCTTTACCCTTGCCAAAGCCCACACGGCCCTTTTGGTCACCGACAACGACAAGCGCAGCAAAACCGAAGTTTTTACCGCCCTTCACCGTCTTAGCGACACGGTTGATCGCCACGAGGCGATCCTGGAATTCGTCCCGCTCTTCCTCGCGGGGACCGCCCTTACGGCGACGATCACCACCTTGTTTCGGTTCTCTTGCCATTCTTCCGGTCCCTTAGAACTTGAGACCGCCCTCGCGGGCGGCTTCGGCCAGAGCTTTCACCCGGCCATGGAACAAATAACCGCCGCGATCGAACACAACGTGCTCAACACCGGCTTCCTTGGCGCGTTCCGCAACCAGCTTGCCGATCTCGGCAGCGGCTTCTTGGTTCGAGCCCTTCATCTTCTCACGGAGGTCTTTCTCAAGCGACGAAGCAGAAGCGAGCGTCTTGCCCGCGGCATCGTCGATGACCTGGGCCGTGATGTTTTTGCCTGAGCGATAGACCGACAAACGTGGACGCCCACCAGCGCGCTTGGCGATGGTTGTCCGTGTGCGGCCTGCACGCTTTTTCAGCTTTGCAATACGGGTCAAAGGCATGATTATTTCTTCTTCCCTTCTTTGCGGAAGATGTACTCACCTTCGTATTTGACGCCTTTGCCCTTGTAAGGCTCTGGCGGACGGAAGGCGCGGATCTTCGCAGCAACCTCACCCACGACCTGCTTGTCGCGGCCCGAGATTTCGATCTCTGTGGGCTTGGCGCATTTGATCTCAATGCCTTCTGGAGCATCGAATGTGATGTCATGGCTGTAGCCGAGCGACAGATTGAGGCTTTTGCCTTTCATCTGGGCACGGTAACCAACGCCGACGAGCTCAAGACGCTTCACAAAGCCGTTGGAGACACCTTCGAAGATGTTGGCGATCCGTGTGCGGCTCATGCCCCACATCGAACGAGCTTCCTTGGTCTTGTTGACCGGGGTCACCTTCACGCCGTCATCGCCCATCTCGACGAGGCAAAGTTCGTTCACAACGAACTCCATCTCACCCTTGGAGCCTTTGGCCTTGACCGTCTGGCCGTCGATTTTTGCCTCGACACCCTTTGGAACGGGAACTGGTTTTTTGCCGATACGTGACATGATCAGTACACCTGACAAAGAACTTCGCCGCCGACATTGTGCTCGCGCGCCACAGCGTCTGACATCACACCTTTCGGAGTCGAAAGAATGGAGATGCCGAGACCGTTCCGCACAGGCTCAATATCTTTGACGGATGAATACACACGGCGGCCAGGTTTCGAGACACGCTTGATCTTCGAAATCACAGGATCGCCATCAAAATACTTCAGCTCGATCTCGAGGTCCGCTTTGTTGCCTTCGAGCTCGACGCGCGAGTAACCGCGAATGAAGCCTTCCGATTCAAGAACATCGAGCACACGCTGCCGCAGTTTCGAAGCGGGGGTCACCGCCTTCGTCATCCCGCGCATTTGCGCGTTCCGGATACGGGTCAGCATATCACCGAGAGGATCACCAATGGTCATCGTCTATCTGTCCCCTTACCAACTGGATTTCACGAGGCCGGGCACTTTACCGAGGGAGCCAAGCTCCCGCAGCGCGATGCGCGACATCTTCAGCTTACGGTAGTAACCGCGCGGACGGCCGGTCACTTGGCAACGGTTGCGAATACGCGTCTTGGACGCGTTGCGCGGAATCTCAGCCAAAGCCATTGCAGCTTTGAACTTTTCTTCCGGGCTCGCCTCTTCTGACCGCATGATCGCCTTCAGGCGTTCGCGGCGAGCGTCCCATTTCTTAGCAAGGCGCCGACGCTTGGTATCGCGTTCGACCATCGCTTTTTTCGCCATGTCTTCTTTCTCCTTTCCGGCCTTTTCCTCAGTCCAAGGAAGTACCGAACAACCCTTTCGCTTAACGTTCGCGGAAGGGGAAATTGAACTCTTTCAAAAGCGCGCGGGCTTCGTCATCCGTAGGCGCGGTCGTGCAGACAATGATGTCCATACCGCGTTGGGTCTCGACCTTATCGTAGTCGATCTCCGGGAAGACGATGTGTTCTTTAAGGCCCATCGCGAAGTTACCACGGCCATCAAAGCTCTTCGGATTGAGACCGCGGAAGTCACGGACCCGAGGAAGAGCAATGGTGGTGAGACGATCGACGAACTCGTACATCTTCTCGCCGCGCAATGTGACCTTACAGCCAAGAGCCATCTCTTCACGGACTTTAAAGCCAGCGATCGACTTCGAAGCTTTGGTGATCACTGGCTTTTGGCCCGCGATCGCTTCGAGTTCCTCAGCGGCTTTTTCGACGGCTTTCCGGTCGTTGACCGCGTCGCCGACGCCCATGTTGATGACGACCTTTTCAAGCCGTGGGATCTGCATGACGTTCTGATACGCGAACGTCTCTTTCATCTTATCCCGGATGCTCTCGACATATTTCGTCTTGAGACGTGGGATATAGTCTTGGGCTGCGGTCTCAGACATCGATGACCTCACCTGAACGTTTGGCGACACGGACTTTTTTGCCGTCGCGCACTTCAAAACCGACGCGGGTCGGCTTGCCGTCTTTTGGATCTTTCAGCGCCACGTTCGAGACGTGGATCGGGGCTTCCATCCGCTCCAGGCCGCCTTGGCTCTGTTGAGAAGGTTTCTTGTGCTTGGTGACCATCTGAACGCCTTGCACGAGAACGCGCTCGTCCTTTGGCATCACTTTGAGGACTTCGCCCTCAGCACCCTTGTCCTTGCCAGTAAGGACCACGACCTTGTCGCCCTTTTTGATACGAGCTGCCATGGTTACAGCACCTCCGGAGCAAGGCTGACGATCTTCATATGGCCAGCGCGGCGAAGTTCGCGCGTCACTGGGCCAAAGATCCGTGTGCCCACAGGCTCTTTGTTGTTGTTCACAATCACAGCAGCGTTACCGTCAAAGCGGATCACGGAACCATCACGACGTTGAATGTCTTTAGCGGTCCGCACCACGACAGCTTTCATCACTTGGCCCTTTTTCACGCGGCCACGCGGCATCGCTTCCTTCACCGACACCACAATGATGTCGCCGACGGATGCGTATTTCCGCTTGGCCCCGCCAAGGACCTTGATGCACTGCACCCTCTTGGCGCCGGAGTTATCGGCGACGTCGAGGTTCGTCTGCATCTGGATCATAGGATCCTCCGTTTTGGCCCCGGGGAAACCGGGTGCCGTTCCTCGTTAACCTTCAGCCTTCGCCGCTTCTTCTGCGCCGGAGAAAAGCTCCCAGCGTTTCAGTTTCGACTTGGGCGCACATTCGATGATCTGGACGATATCGCCGACTTTTTTCGAGTTGGCTTCGTCATGGGCGTGGTACCGCTTCGAGCGCCGCACCACCTTTTTCAGAAGGGGATGCAGATAACTACGGTCGATCCGGACCACAACGGTCTTATCGCCTTTGGTCGAGACGACAGGACCTTGGAGAATACGCTTAGGCATCAGCCGCCTCCTCTTTCACTTCTTCAGGGGTCGTCCGAGCAGGAGCTTCGGTGTCTTTCCGGCGCTGCGCTTGGATCGATTTGACGCGAGCGATGTCACGACGGACCTCTTTCACGCGGTTCGATTTTTCGAGCTGACCAGACGCGCCCTGGAAGCGCAGATTGAATTGTTCTTTTTTGAGTGCGAGCAGCTCATCGGTGAGCTGATCATCACTCAGATCGCGGATACGCTCAGCCTGCTTGTTGCGGGCTTTATCAGTCGCCTGACCCATTATGCGTCCTCCCCGATCCGCTTGACGATCCGTGTCTTGATCGGAAGCTTCGCCGCACCAAGGCTCAGCGCCTCCCGTGCGATGGGCTCCGGCACACCGTCAATTTCAAACATGATCCGGCCAGGCTTCACCTTGGCGACCCAGCGGTCGACCGAACCCTTACCTTTACCCATCCGAACTTCCGTCGGCTTCGCCGTCACAGGAACGTCTGGGAAAATCCGGATCCACACACGACCGGCCCGTTTCATGTGACGGGTAATCGCACGACGAGTGGCTTCGATCTGGCGCGACGTGATGCGCTCCGGCTCGACCGCTTTCAGACCGTAAGACCCAAAGTTGAGGGTCGTACCGCCTTTGGCGAGGCCTTTGATCCGGCCTTTGTGCTGTTTACGGAACTTGGTCCGTTTTGGCTGCAGCATGCTGACCTCTTATGCGTTCTCGCGGCGACGCGGACGACGCTCACGGTTCATTTGCGGGGCGCCGGTCTGAGCATCGATCAGGCGGCGTTCTTGTGCCATCGGGTCGTGCTCAAGGATCTCACCTTTGAAGATCCAGACCTTGATGCCGATAGCACCGTAAGTGGTGCGAGCCGTGGCGACGCCGTAATCGATGTCTGCACGGAGGGTGTGAAGCGGCACGCGACCTTCACGGTACCATTCTGTCCGCGCGATCTCAGCACCGCCAAGACGACCTGCACAGTTCACGCGAATACCCAGGGCACCCATGCGCATCGCTGTTTGCATCGCGCGCTTCATGGCCCGGCGGAATGACGCCCGGCGCTCAAGCTGTTGTGCAATGTTCTCAGCAACGAGCGTTGCGTCCGTCTCAGGCTTACGGATCTCAACAATGTTGAGGACCGTTTCTGAGCTCGACATCTTCGAAAGCTCCTGGCGGAGTTTCTCAATGTCAGCACCCTTCTTACCGATCACCACACCTGGGCGAGCGGAATAGATGGTGACGCGGCACTTCTTATGAGGACGCTCAATCACGACCTTCGAGACACCAGCATTCGACAGGCGCTTCAGAAGGTATTCACGGATTTTCAGGTCTTCATGGAGAAGGTCTCCATAAGCACCTTTATCCGCATACCAACGGCTGTCCCATGTGCGGTTGATCCCCAGACGGAGACCGATCGGGTTGACCTTCTGACCCATTAGGCGGTCTCCTTCTCACGGAGTTTGATGGTGATCTCAGCAAATGGCTTTTTGATCCGACCCACACGGCCACGAGCCCGTGGACGGAAGCGCTTCATCACCAGGTTTTTGCCAACGAACGCTTCTTCCACGATCAGCGAGTCGATATCGAGATCGTGGTTGTTCTCAGCGTTCGAAATCGCCGACTCGAGCACGGTCAGCACTTCGCGTGCGACGCGCTTGCGGCTGAACAGAAGCTCGTTCTTCGCGCGCTCGACCTGCATACCGCGGATCGATTGAGCGACGAGGTTCAGCTTTTGCGGCGAGGTTTTGATCATGCGACCTTTGGCGATCGCCTGATCATCTTCGCGGCGGGCAGGGTTCTTTTGCTGGCCCATGGCTTACTTCCGCTTCGCTTTTTTGTCCGCACCGTGACCGTAATAGGTCCGGGTTGGGCTGAATTCGCCAAGCTTGTGGCCGACCATGTCCTCTGTGACGTGTACAGGGATGAACTTCTGACCATTATAGACGTTGAACGTCAGACCCACGAATTGTGGGAGAATCGTCGAGCGACGGGACCAGGTTTTCACCCCGCCCTTGTGCTTACCCTCGCCGGCGTCAGCCGCCTTCTTGAGGAGGTACCGATCGACGAAAGGTCCTTTCCATACGGAACGCGGCATCTGTTAGCGTCCTTTCCGCTTCGCATGACGTGAGCGAATAATGAGACGGTCTGTCTCTTTATTGCTCCGTGTGCGTTTACCTTTGGTGGGTTTACCCCACGGGGTGACAGGGTGACGACCGCCCGATGTGCGGCCTTCACCGCCGCCATGTGGGTGATCGATCGGGTTCATCGCCACACCGCGAACAGCTGGGCGCTTGCCCATGTGCCGTTTGCGGCCAGCTTTCCCGAGCACGGTGTTCGCGTGATCAGGGTTAGAGACCGCGCCAATCGTAGCGCGGCAATCACCGTGGACGAGGCGAACCTCCCCCGACTTGAGGCGCAGCTGAGCGTAGTCACCGTCGCGACCCACAAGCTGCACATAAGCGCCCGCAGAACGCGCAAGCTGCGCGCCTTTCAAAGGCTTGAGCTCCACATTATGGATGATCGTACCGACAGGGATGTTCTTGAGCGGCATGGCGTTGCCAGGCTTCACATCCACTTTGTCGCCAGAGACGACCTTGTCACCTTCAGCAAGACGCTGCGGCGCAATGATGTAGGACTTCACGCCGTCGCCATACTCGATCAGCGCAATGAACGCCGTCCGGTTCGGGTCGTATTCGATCCGCTGCACCGTCGCGATCGCGTCGTAACGCTGACGCTTAAAGTCGATGATCCGGTAGAGGTTCTTCGCGCCACCACCGATGCGGCGAGCTGTGATGCGCCCGTTATTGTTGCGGCCACCTGACTTGGTTTTACCCTCGGTCAGCTTCTTCTCCGGACGACCCTTGTAGAGGTTCTTCCGGTCGATGGTGACCAGCGTCCGGCGACCCGGCGATGTGGGATTGTATGTCTTCAATGCCATGGTCTTAGAGTCCCGTCGTCACGTCGATGGCGTGACCGTCTTCGAGGGTCACCATCGCTTTTTTGACGTCCGAACGCGTGTACGGACGACCGCGGAAACGTTTCGATTTCCCTTTGGTGACCAGCGTGTTCACCGCTTTCACCTTGACGTCAAACAGAGCTTCAATCGCTTCAGCGATCTCAGGCTTTGTCGCTTTCAAAGGCACCTTGAACACATACTGATTGTGTTCAGCACCAAGCGTTGCTTTCTCGGTGATCACCGGAGAGGTGATGGTGTCGTAATGCTTGGCCGTGGCTTCGGTCATGCTGCGGCCCCTTCTGCTTCAGCCTGCGGGAGAAGGCGTGCTTCGAGGCCTTCGATCGCTGCTTTGGTCAGCACGAGTTTCTCGTGCTTAAGGATGTCGTAGACATTCGCGCCGGCGACCGGGAGCACATTGATACCCTCAATGTTGCGCGCCGCTTTTCCGAAGCTCTCGTCAATGACGCTATCCATGAAGAGTGCGTTCTTGATGCCGAGGCCTTTTAGCTTCGCCACAAGTGCCGTGGTCTTCGGTGCGTCAAGCTTGGCTTCGTCCAGCACGATCAGTTCCTGTGCGCCGAATTTCGCAGACAGGGCATGACGAAGCGCGAGCTTACGAACTTTCTTTGGAAGACTGATCGCATGGCTACGGACACGAGGACCGTGAGCGACACCGCCGCCGCGGAACTGCACAGCCTTTTTGTTGCCGTGACGCGCACCGCCGGAGCCTTTTTGGCGAACGATCTTCTTCGTCGAGCCAGCGACTTCGCCGCGCTCTTTGGTTTTGTGCGTGCCCTGTTGGCGCTTGGCCATCTGCCAAACGACATAGCGGTGAAGAAGATCTCGACGTGGGTCGAGACCAAAGATCTCGTCCTTCAGAGGCGCCGAACCCGACTTGCCCGCATCGAGCGTGAGGACATCAACTTCCATCAGCTCTTGTCTCCTTCGTCAGCCGCCGGAGCATCAGCTTCAGCTGGCGTTTCGTCTTGCGCCGGAGCTTCAGCGGCAGCCTCAACGGCTTCGGCTTGCACCTCTTCCGCTGGCGCCTCTTCAGTCACTGGCTCTTCTGCATCCGCACCTGGTTCTTTGAAGGCACCAGGCTTTGGCGCGTCCTCAGGAAGCGGTTTTTTGATGGCGTCTTTGATCAGAACCCATGAACCAGCCGAACCAGGAACCGCGCCCTTCAGAAGAATAAGGCCGCGCTCCACATCGGTTTTGACAACCTCGAGGTTCTGCGTGGTCACACGGACATCGCCCATGTGACCGGCCATTTTCTTGCCTTTAAAGACCTTACCTGGATCCTGACACTGACCCGTCGAACCATGCGAACGGTGGCTGATCGAGACACCGTGCGAAGCACGAAGACCGCCGAAATTGTGACGTTTCATGCCGCCCGCAAAGCCCTTACCGATCGATGTTCCGACCACGTCGACACGCTGGCCAGAGACATAGTGATCAGCCGTCAGCGTGCTGCCGACTTCGATCACAGCATCTTCAGGGATGCGAAATTCTGCAAGCTTGCGCTTTGGCTCTACCTTCGATTTAGCGAAGTGGCCACGCATAGGTTTGGAGACGCGCTTCACCTTTGCCGTACCAGCGCCGAGCTGGAGTGCAAGATAACCGTCGCGTTCCACCGTGCGGTGGCTGACAACCTGACAATTCTCGAGGCTCATCACCGTGACAGGGATGTGCGTGCCCTCTTCATTATAGAGGCGAGTCATTCCAAGCTTCTTGGCAATGACACCAGTCCGAGACTGCGCCTGCGCTGGGCGCGGCTGCGGGCGGTGCTGACCCTTGTGCATCGCCTTGATCACAGGATCAATCGTGCGTTCCGTTGCTGACATCGGTTACGCCCCCAGCTTGATCTCAACGTCGACGCCGGCCGAGAGGTCGAGCTTCATCAGCGCGTCGATTGTCTGCGGGGTTGGCTCCACAATATCGAGAACGCGCTTGTGGGTGCGCATCTCAAATTGCTCACGCGATTTCTTGTTCACGTGGGGAGAACGCAGCACCGTGTACCGATCAATATGCGTGGGCAGTGGAATGGGGCCGCGGACTTGAGCGCCTGTACGCTTCGCCGTGTTCACGATCTCCTTAGCGGAGCTGTCGAGCACACGGTGATCGAAGGCTTTGAGCCGGATCCGGATGTTCTGTTGCACGATGGCAGTCCTTCACTTGGGCTCTTGAGCGAAACTGTTCGACAGAGGAGCCGGAAACGAAAAAGCGGGCCGCGAAAAACGCGCGGCCCGCAGGTCTTAAAGTCGATCGTTACTCGATGATCGACGAAACGATACCAGCACCAACCGTGCGGCCGCCTTCGCGGATAGCGAAGCGAAGCTTCTCTTCCATGGCGATTGGCACGATGAGTTCAACGTTCAGGTTCACGTTGTCACCAGGCATGACCATCTCTGTGCCCTCAGGAAGAGTGCAGATGCCAGTCACGTCAGTTGTCCGGAAGTAGAACTGTGGACGGTAGTTGTTGAAGAATGGCGTGTGACGACCACCCTCGTCTTTGGTGAGGATGTAGGCCTCAGCCACAAACTTCGTGTGCGGAGTGACCGAACCTGGCTTCACGAGAACCTGGCCACGCTCCACGCCTTCACGGTCAATACCGCGAAGAAGAACACCAACGTTGTCGCCAGCTTCGCCACGATCGAGCAGCTTGCGGAACATCTCAACGCCTGTGCAGGTCGTTTTCGATGTTTCACGGATACCGACGATTTCGAGTTCGTCACCAACGTTCACAACACCACGCTCAACACGGCCGGTGACAACTGTACCACGACCAGAGATCGAGAAGACGTCTTCGATCGGCATGAGGAACGTTTGGTCAACTGGACGCTCAGGAGTCGGGATGTACTCGTCAACCTGAGTCATCAGCTCTTTGATTTTCTCTTCGCCGATGTTTGCGTCGCGGCCCTCGAGAGCTGCGAGCGCCGAACCAGCGATGATTGGAATATCGTCGCCTGGGAACTCGTAGGAGTCGAGAAGCTCGCGAACCTCCATTTCGACGAGCTCGAGGAGCTCTTCGTCGTCGACCTGGTCAACTTTGTTGAGGAACACAACGATCGCAGGAACACCGACCTGGCGAGCGAGCAGGATGTGCTCACGCGTCTGTGGCATTGGGCCGTCAGCGGCGTTCACCACGAGGATCGCGCC
>CAWUIJ010000085.1:0-11620 GCA_963922235.1 uncultured Parvularcula sp.
CGCTCCCAAAGCGGCGCCACGGGCGCGAGCCGCGGCACAGGCGGGAAGTAAAGCGCTGATGCCTGCGCCGTGGGGGCAAACAGCGAGCGGTTCAGGAGATTGATGAGCTGCCGGCGCGAATACGCGCGCCCGGCGGCAAAGACGGAATTCTCCACCAAAGTCCAAAAGCCGTGGCGGTTGGCCGCGACCACGACCACCCGGCCATCATCAGCCAAGACCCGCCATGCTTCGCGCAAAGTTCGTTTGGGGTCCGGCGCCTCTTCAAGGCCATGCATGATCAAGAGCCGATCGACCGATGCTTCACGCAGCGGCCAGCGGTCCTCATCCACAAGAACCTCTCGCTCGCAGCCCAAAGGCCCAGCCCCGGCGGGAACCATAGCGATGCTGCGCTCAGCCTCGGGGAAGGCATCAAGAATCGGCGCAGTGAAGCCAAAGCCCGCAAGCCGCAGACCCCGTGACGGGCCCCACGCATCGCGCAGCTTCGCCGTCAGGAGCTCCATCGCCACCTGGCCAAGACGAGAGCGATAAAAGGCGCTCAGTTCTGCACTGCTCATCCGCACGCTGGGGTCTTCATCCTTATCGCAGCTGACGTTTCGCGCTATGGACACCCATGTAGGGAAAGGAAGCGCCCGATGCATCACCGCGGACCTATCACCGTTCATCAGTTTCCGTGCCTGTCGGACAATTATGGCTTTCTTGTGCGCGATGAAGCCACAGGAACCGTCGCCACGATCGATACCCCGGACGCGGATGTGATCATCAAAGAGGCCGAAAGCCTGGGATGGACCATCAATCTGGTCCTCAACACCCACTGGCACCCCGACCACGCGGGCGGAAACCGCGCTGTCGCCGACCACTTTGGCGCTGAGATCGTCGCGCCCTTAGGCGAAGGCGACCGGATTCCGGACAAAGATCGCCAGGTTGATGACGGTGCCCAGGTGATGGTCGGGGAGACAGCCTTCGACGTCGTCGCTGTCCCCGGCCACACCATGGGCCACATTGCCTATCTCGTGCCCTCCGCGAAGACTGCCTTTGTCGGCGACACGCTCTTCTCTCTTGGTTGCGGACGGCTTTTTGAGGGGACTGCGGAGCAAATGTGGGCGTCGCTTTTGAAGCTGCGCGCGTTGCCCGATGAGACGATGGTCTTTTGTGCCCACGAATACACTTCTGCCAATGCGGCTTTCGCGGTGACAATTGAGCCTGACAACGAAGCCCTCGCTGCGCGGGCTGACGAGATTGCCAAGCTCCGCCTGATCGAGCAGCCCACGGTGCCCGTTCTACTGGGTTCGGAAAAAGCGACCAATCCGTTCTTGCGCGCTGACATCCCCTCAGTAAAGCAAGCGCTCGCCATGGCGGAGGCAGCTGATCACATCATCTTCGGAGAGATCCGCTCTCGGAAGGATAACTTCTGAGCCTGCAAGACGTCATCGAACGACACCGGCTCTCGCCGCATCCTTTTGAGGGATATGTGGCAGAAGCCAGCCATGTTGCGGGTGAAAGCCGGGAGCTTTTGCAAGCCCTGCATGGTGCCGAGGAAGCGGCCTGGCACAAGATTGATGTGCCCACGACCTATAGCCTTGAAGAAGGCGGGCCTCTGATCGTCAGCGTCAGCCCCGATGATGTTTATGCGGATAGCCATCGCTTGGTGGCCCCTGGTCAGGCCTTCACGGTGGAGCCCGGCGCTGCGCGCACCCTGACCTGCCTCGGCGCTTTTGTTCTTTTTCGCGTCACAATGGCGCCGGACGTCTCTTTGACGGAAAGAGTGCTGATGCCCGATGATTGGTTTCCGCCGGGCGGCGCCATGCCAAGGAAAGAGAAGCGATGAACGAGATGTGGACGGAAGATCCGAAGGTGCAGCGCTCCGCCGTGATCTTAGGATTGGGTGGCCTTCTCCCCTTCTGGACCTTGCCGGTGATCGCTGTGTTCAGCGGCCTGATCGGTGCCGAGATGGCCGAGACTCTCCTCGGGTTTGTGGCGCTCTATGGCGCTATCATTTGCTCATTCATGGGCGGCACGCGGTGGGGCCTTGCCATGCGGACGCCAGAGGCCGGTCCCTTTTCGGGGCTGCTCGGTTCTGTGATGCCGCCGCTTTTGGCCTGGGTGGTGGTCGGTGCTTCGGCCTTCGGTCTCGCGGCGCTCAAAGCACCGCTGATGCAGCTCTTGGTGATTGCCGGGCTTCTCGCCATTCAGCTGTTTGAGGACTGGCGCTCCACGGGTCGGAAGCTGCTCTCGCCTTGGTATCTCCGCCTGCGGATGACATTGGTGGCTGGAGTGACAACACCCATCATATTGGCACTGATTATTGGAAGCGTGAGCGGTTAGCGCATCCAGGATGGCGGCGGCGCATCGGATCGCAAACTGCTCTTCGGCACCTCATAGACCCGGCCTTTGCCGCATAAAAAGGTGCGGAAAGCGCGCGGGAAGACTCCATGAAACGCAGGGTCCAAGACATTGAGGCCACCGGTGAACGCACCAAAAGCCGGCATCACCAGCCGCTCGCCATCGGTGACAAAGGCCGGCCGGCGCACGCCGCGGCCGTTCTTTTGGGCGACAGCGCAAGGATGCAGGTGGCCAGCCACATTCCACCCGGGATGATCCCCAGGCTCATGCGCGAAGACGAGCCCCGCGACCTCAGCGACCTCTTCGGCCACACCGCGGAAGCGTTTCGGCGGCAAGGGATCGTGATTGCCGAGGATCCACACCCAATCTGCCGCGCCAGAAAGCCGCTCGAGCCGCTCAGCATCCGCCTCGTCCATCCGGGCTTCAGCGCCCAAATCATGAAACGCGTCCCCGAGAGACACCACAATCTGGGGTTGGCAAAGCTGCATCAACCGTTCGAGCGCATCCAGCGTGGCGCGGGTGTCATAGGGCGGCAAAAACTGCCCCTTCTGAGCGAAATGTGATCCCTTCTCGAAGTGGAGATCCGACACCACAAGAACGCGTTTGGTCGGCAGCCAGAGCGCGCCCGAGCAATCAAACACAGCCGGAACCGCACTGATGGCCAGACGTTCAGGCATTGGGATCGACGTGGCTAAAGCACCCATTAACCAAGGTTACCGCGATCCCAGCCTGCGCGGAAGCAAATGACAAAAATTGGGGAGAACTCGCATCTGAGAACCGGTCTTTGCTAGGGGTTAAGGTCTTTAGATTACTGTCAAACCTTATCTTTCGAGGATTTGACATGACCAGAGACACCAACCTGGCATCGACGGCAGAGACCGGAATTCCGAGTGACCAACTGTTCAACGCGGTCAGCCAATTGCTCGTGGCCACACGCAGGCAACAGAGCCGAGCCGATCGTCTGTATGCAAATGAACTGACTCTGCAGCTGATCGCTGCTATGGACGACAAAGCCCTCACCAAAACAGCAAACCTTATCGCCAAGATGGCTGAAGCCCCCGAAGAGCTCCAGCGCGCGGTCGCGTTTGCATCCATGGCAGGCGCCGAGATCATTCTTGCGAGCCGCCACACCGGTGATGCTGTGCTGATGGAAGCGGTTTCCAAGGAGCCCGCGTACCGCAAAATCATTGCCAAGCGGCAGAGCCTCTCAGAACCGGTCGTCAATCGCCTCCTCTTCCATGAAGAGCAAGAGATCGAAAACCTTCTTCTCCCGCGGGCTGAAATTCCGCTTTCGAAGAACCGCCTTGAGCGCCTGGTCAACCGCGCCGGAACCCGCGAAGGCCTCGCGATCCTCCTGACACGGAGAGCAGACCTCAATGCTCGGTTGAGCCTTCGTCTTTTTTGGGCGCTAGGCCCCGACGGACGCCGCACGATCCTCGACAAATTCAACGTGGATCCAGGTTTCGCCGCTGATGTGTTCACCCAGGTTCTGGGCACGGATTTTGAGGCCTACGGCCAGTCCCCGCTGGGCAAGATGGCACAGCTGATCACCCGCGCGCAGGCCTTTGAAAAGGCCGGACGGTCTAAGCGCAATGAGGCGCCTTATGATCAGCTGGTCCTATCGATGCGCAAGGACAACTCGCGAGACTTTATCGAAGAGGTCGCTCGCGAGGGCATGATCAGCCCTTTCCTCGCCAAACGGATTATCAATGACGAAGGCGGAGAACCTTTGGCCGTTTTTGCTGCGGCCATGAACGTCTCGGAAAAGGGCTTCCAAAAAATCCTATCCGAACGGCCAAGCTCAAAAATCGGACTGTCGCCGTGGAGCGGAAAAGACAAAAAGCGGTTGGAGAAGCTCTACAACAATCTCGGCGCCTCCGCCGCCTCTGCTGTCCTGAGTTATTGGGACTTTGACCTCATGGAAGCGCGGCGTGATCGCTCTGACTTCAAACCAGGCGACGACGTGGCGGGGATCGAACAACGCCTTCGCGACGCCTTTGGCAGCGAGAACCAAGAGCCCGACACATCTGAAGAGCCCGACACGGACGACGGCTCCGAGGACATCAGAAAAACCGTCGGCGGTATTTTCTAGTTCTGGCGGAAATGTTTCGAGAGCCTCAGCCTCTGACCTTGATAGTTGGAGGCGTGCCCCGATCCGTAAAGACGATCTGGCCGCGCTGAAAGCGTCTCATAGCCAAGACGCGCAACGCGCTGACCGTGCTCGAGGATAAAGGGCACGTCGAAGCCGCGCACTTCCAAAACGGCTCGGCTTGGCGCTTCGATGCCGAAGCCTGGATCGAAAAAGCCAGCATAATGGGCACGGAACGCCCCGATCTCAGGATCAATCGCGACCATTTCTGCTGCGAGGTGTTCAGGCACCTGCACCTCCTCCTGGCTTGCGAGGATATAGAATTCATCCGGATCAAGAATAAGAAAGCCGTCCCTCGGCGCCTCGATAGGCTCGAAATAGGCCTCGGGATCCAGTGCGCCGCGCTTGTCCACATCGATTAAGCCAGCATGGCGACGGGCGCGCCAACCGACGACGGGCCCAAGATCTGGGGACAGATCAACGCCTAGATTGAGGCCCTGTTGCACGTGATGACCTGGACCCATCGCGGCCGCTAAATCGGCATCACTCAGCTGCACCTCGCCGCAACGGACCCTGAGCTGGTTGAGTGACGATCCCTCCCGGACCAAGATCGAAAATGTCCGTGGGCAGATTTCTGCATAGAGAGGGCCAGCGTAACCAGCGGGCACGCGCTCATACGCATCATAGCCTTCGGTCAGGAGACGGACGAAGACGTCGATCCGACCTGTCGAGCTTTTTGGATTGGCTGAGGCTGAAAGATCAGCCGGAAGCGCAAGGCTTTCGCGAAGCTCGACAATGTAGACGCATCCGCGCTCGAGCACAGTCTCGCTGGTGAGATCGAGCTCATGCAGCGACAAGGCGCTCAGGCGCTCGCGCACCGTGGCCTCAGCGCTGGGCAAGAACCCTGCCCGCACGCGCCAGGCTTTCGGGCCAAGTGTCAGATCAAGGCTCGCAGGTTGGAGCTGCCGCGGACCAAGCTCCGCAGTGACCGCGCCCTGATCAACCAGCTCTTTCAGCCCTTCAGCGCTGAGCACGCCTTGCTTGCGATCCATGCCGACTCCTTGATGGATAGATTGCAAGGCATCGCGTGATGGCCGCCTCTGGTCAACGGGGGCGACCGTCGGTAGAAGGTAACGCTGCAGGTGCGAAGGAGACATCGGATCATGTTTGAAGACTTTGAAGAGATGTTCTCCGAAGCAGTCACCGACGGGATCCGGGTGCGGGTTTCCTCTGACTATCTCGAAGACGAGTCCGAGCCTGATGAGGGCCGATTCTTTTGGTCCTACACCGTCCGGATCGACAATGACTCAGCGAAAGTCGTGACGCTCCAGCGCCGGACTTGGCATATCGCCGACAGCGCAGGTCAGACCTTTGTGGTTGAGGGTGAAGGGGTTGTGGGGGAGCAGCCTGTGCTGCGACCCGGTGATGCCTTCGAATACACCTCCGCCACGCCTCTCAATGCCCCATCGGGCATGATGTTTGGCGCTTATCTGATGAACCCCGAAGATGGCGAAATGTTCGAAGCGACCATCCCGCCTTTCAGCCTGGACAGCCCCCACGATCTTCGCCGGATGAGCTGACTAAACCAGGAGCCGTCACACGCCCGATATAGCCATCGCGGCGGTCTTGGGTTATGGGCGGGCCATGGAATGCTCTGATCAAAGCGCACGCCTGACGTCTTTGAAGGCCCATCCCGCTTGGCGATGGCAAGGCTAAGTCCCCCTTGCACAAGCTGCCTATGCAGCACCCGACTGATTTCAACGATTTGAGCTAACGGCCCTCACCATGACCCAGCATACGCAACGCGTCTTTTCCGGCGTGCAACCCACCGGCAACCTGCATCTCGGCAACTATCTCGGCGCGATCTCCAAGTTCGTGGCGATGCAGCACACCCATGAGTCGATTTTCTGCATCGTTGACCTGCACGCGATCACCGTGCCGCAGGACCCCAAAGAGCTGAAAGCGCAAACCCGCGAGATCGCAGCCGCCTATATCGCGTCAGGGATCGACCCCGACAACGCGATCATTTTCCATCAGTCCTCCGTGCCAGCGCATGCGGAGCTCACCTGGGTCCTGTCCTGCGTGGCGCGGATGGGATGGCTCAACCGTATGACCCAGTTCAAGGACAAGGCGGGCAGGGACAAAGAGAAAGCCTCGGTTGGCCTCTTCACCTACCCCATCCTGATGGCCGCTGACATCATCGGGTACAAAGCCACCCATGTGCCCGTCGGTGAAGATCAGAAGCAGCACCTTGAGCTGGCACGCGACATCGCCGCGAAATTCAACAATGATTTTGGTGCGGAAGACTTCTTCCCGCTTCCAGAGCCGATGATCCAAGGGGCAGGCACGCGGGTCATGTCTTTGCGGGACGGGACCGCAAAGATGTCGAAGTCCGATCCATCCGACCTCAGCCGGATCAATCTGACTGATGATGCGGACACGATCGCGAAGAAGTTCAAGAAGGCGAAGTCTGACCCGGATGCTCTGCCATCGGAGGAAGACGGGCTGGAGGGTCGTCCCGAGGCACGCAACCTCGTCAACATCTATGCGGCCCTTGCAGGGACGGATGTGGTGAGCGTGCTATCAGAGTTTGGCGGGCAAGGCTTTGGCGCGCTGAAGCCCAAATTGGCTGAATTGGCGGTCGAGAAACTGAGCCCGATTTCGGAAGAGATGCGCCGCTTATCGGGCGACACGGCGCATCTCGACGCCATCCTGGTCGGGGGGACCTCCAGGGCAGACGCCATCGCCGCGCCGATCTTGCGCGACGTCAAAGAGATCGTCGGGTTTCTCCCGGCGACCGCTTAAAAGGTTCAGCTGCCGCGGCGGCCACGACGTTGACTGCGCCGTTCACTCCGTTCCGTGTGACCGGCTTTCAATTCCTCTTGGGACAAAAGGTCATCGGCATTCGTGTCGACCCTGTCGAAGGCAGACTGCGAGCCAACGGAATACTCTTCGAAGGAGATGACGCCATCGCCATTGCTGTCGATGTCATCAAATCGCTGCTGGGCCTGCGCCGTCATTTCGGCTCGGCTGATATAGCCATCGCCATCTGTATCACGGCCCATCGGTCCGCCTGGTTGCTCTTGCGCAATGGCGGCGCCAGCGAGTGTGGCCGCTACAAATGCGCTCAGCAAAACGATGCTCTTGTTCATGGGTGGTTCCTTTCCCGCGGCGGTCTGCAATGTCCCGGCCGTCTCGAGAGGCAAGAAACACCAAAGCCTTGTGGCAAACCACCGGACCTGCGTCGCGAAATGTATCGAAGGGTCAAGACGTCTGTCGCACGCGCCTTTGACTGAGAATTTCAGAGGCCTAAGAGCCCTCGATGGACAAGCGACAACCCCAGTTTCCCGACCCTAGCGCGCGATCAGCCGACAGGCGGCAACCCTTGCAAGGTTTGGCGCTCGCACTGATTGGTGCAGCAGCACTGGCGGGTCTCTCGGCAGGCGTGACCAGTGGGCTTCTGACCACACGCGAGGGGATCATCATCGCTGCGCTTTTGGGTGTTGCGGCGCTTGCGTCAGCCTTTTCGTCCGCAAGCGCCAAGTCACCGACCGCCCTTTTGAGCGAAGACTTGGAAGAGATGCGGCGGCTGAAGCGCTTTGGGCTGCTGCTCAATGCTTTGCCCCAGCCCGTGCTTCTTCTGAACAGTGCTGATCAAGTGGAGACATCCAACAAAGCGTGTGTCGACGTCTTTGGTGATAACATCGACGGGCTGCCCCTCGCTGGACTGATCCGTGCGCCCCAAGCCCTCGATGTGCTGCGGGAGGTCCGCCACACCCAATCACCGCGCGAAACAGAGATCACGTTGGCGGCGGCACAGGGGCTTGATGCCCTGTTTTATGCAGCGCCCCTTGATCCCGAGGCCGGAGACAACGACCGCCGCGTCGTCGTGATGATCCGTGACCGGACCGAGCAGAAAAAGCTCGAGCGCATGCGCACAGACTTTATCGCCAATGCTGGGCATGAGCTCAGAACGCCCCTTGCCTCTATTCTTGGCTTTATTGAGACCCTCCGCGGTCACGCTAAGGATGATCCCGACGCCCAGGATAAGTTCCTTGGCATCATGTACGCGCAAACCGAGCGCATGCTGCGTCTGGTGCAGGACCTTGTGAGCCTCTCCGCCCTTGAGCTCAACGAGCGCCGCCTGCCCGAAGACCAGGTGGACCTCAAAGAGGTGGCGGACATCGTCCATGACATGATGGAACCTGTGGCTTCATCCGCAGGCGGTCAGCTTCTCGAGGTGGATGGACCGGGACAGGTCATGCTCACCGGCGACCGCGATCAGCTGATCCAAGTCATGCAGAACCTCACCGACAATGCCCTCAAATATGGGACGTCTAAGGACGATGGGTTCGCGCGCGTGCAGATTTCTGTGGGCCGTGGCCCCGAAACCGTTTGGCACGAATCCGAGAAAAGCGGCGACAGTCCTGAACAGATTGCCGTGCGCGCTGATTGCCAGCCAGAAGAGCTGGTCTATGTCCGAGTCCAGGACGAAGGACAGGGTATTGAAAAGACAGACCTTCCTCGTCTAACAGAGCGATTCTACAGAATTGACGTCGAGCGCAGTCGTTCGAAGGGCGGCACTGGCCTTGGACTTGCAATCGTCAAACACATTGTGGGTCGCCATCGGGGGGGAATCTTGGTGGAGTCTTCGCCCAATAAGGGTGCAGCCTTCACATGCTATTTCCCACCCTTTACGAGTGCAGATCCGAATGTAACGGAATAACGACAAGCTGTCCGAAATGAGGACGTGAAAAACAAGAAAATACGGCCCAAGTCCTCGTAACTCTACAAGAACTTGTCACACAAATCAGGCAATCCGGTCGGCCAAAGGAGATCCCTATGCCATTCGGCATCTTGAAACAGCAGGCTGATCGCATCGAAAAACTCGATGTGGCCCTGGCCACCATGGGTGGCCTGGTCGAACAGCAGCTGACTGATGCCCTGGCCGCTTTTCAGCACCGGGACGCTGCACTGGCGCGCGAAGTGAATGTGCGCGACATGGAAACCGATCGCCACGAGCGGCAAATCGAGCATCTGGTGGCCGAGCTTTTCCAAGAGCGCCGCCGCACGCCGGCTGAAATTCGCCGGATGATGGCGGCCGTTCGGATCGCTTCTGAGATGGAGCGGATTGGCGATCTTTCGAAGAATGTCGCGAAGCGCTCGATCATTATTGCCGAAGCCGACGACGATGGTGAGCATTCGAAACATGCTGGTGTTGGCCGTATGGGCAAGATCGCTCTCCGCCAGTTTTCTGAGTCGCTCGACGCCCTGTTCCGTCGCAACGCTGACGCTGCCCGCGCGGTGCGCAATGCTGACGATCAGGTCGATGACATCTACAATTCGGTCTTCCGTGAACTGCTCACGCTGATGACACGGATCCCGAACCTGGCCTCGACCGGGACCCATCTGATTTTTGTCGCCAAGAACTTCGAACGCATCGGCGACCATGCCACCAACATTGCGGAACGGGTGCATTTTGCTCTGACGGGTGAGGAACTCCCTCACGAGCGGATCAAAACCGATGTGACCCCGACGCTGGTTGCTGCGGAGTAAGCCATGCCGAGCAAACATGTTCTTGTCGTTGAGGACGACGAAGCTCTTCGGACCCTCATTGAGTACAATCTGGGCAAAGAAGACTTTACAGTCACCACCGCACGTGATGGCGAGGAAGCCCTTCTCAAAGTCGAAGAGACCAAGCCTGATCTCGTGATCCTCGACTGGATGCTCCCGAACGTGTCGGGCATTGAGGTCTGCCGCCGCCTGCGGGCCAAGCAAGCTACCCAGTCGATGCCGATCATCATGCTGACGGCGCGCGCTGAAGAAACGGACCGGGTCCGTGGTCTCGAGACGGGTGCTGACGACTATGTGGTCAAGCCGTTCTCGATGGAAGAGCTGGTCGCGCGCATCCGCGCTGTTCTGCGCCGGATCCGCCCGAGCCTCGTCTCTGACACCGTGTCGTGCGGCGATATCGAGGTGGATCGCACAGCCCACCGGGTCCGCCGGTCAGGCCAAGAGGTGCATCTGGGGCCAACGGAATTCCGTCTGCTCGATCACCTGATGCAGAACCCTGGCCGGGTCTTCAGCCGCGAGCAGCTGCTCAACGCGGTCTGGGGCTCTGACGTTTTTGTCGAAGCGCGCACGGTTGATGTTCATATCGGCCGTCTGCGGAAAGCCTTAGGCAAGCACGGCGATCGCAACCCGATCCGCACCGTGCGCTCAGCCGGCTACTCGCTAGAAGGCGTGCAGGAGCAGCAGCAAGCCAGCTGATCAACGGACCCAGAAACTGGGGACGAACAGAACCAAGACCGTGAAAAGCTCAAGGCGGCCAAGCAGCATGGCCACCGACAAGAGCCATTTGGCGCCGCCCGGCAGCTCAGCATAATTTCCAGACGGACCCACAATGTCGCCAAGCCCTGGGCCGACATTGGCAATGGCTGACCCTGCCGCTGAGAGCGCCGTGACCGAGTCGAGCTCGAAGAGCGACAGGCCTACAGCGACCGTCGCGAAGACTGCGAAATAGATGAAAAAGAAGGTCAGCACCGACCGGAAGACGCTGTTGTCGAGCGGTCGTCCGTTATAACGCGCCACCGTCACCCGGTGGGGGTGCGAGAGCTTTTGCGTGTAGACGGACAAAGCCGCGATCGCGACCTGCAGACGGAACACTTTAAGCCCACAGGACGTGCTGCCCGCGCAGCCGCCGAGGAACATCACGCAGAAAAAGACACCGAGCGCAAATGGGCCCCAGGCGTTGTAATCAGTGCTGGCATAGCCGGTCCCAGTCATGATCGAGACGATGTTGAACGAGGAAAAACGCAACGCCTCGATCACGTTGAAATCGAGGGCCATCACAACCCTGACCGTCATGAGGCTGATGAAAAAAACAACGAGACCAAGGAAAAACCGCACTTGGCTGTCGGCTAAAATGGCGCCCTTGCCCCTGAGAACCAAAAGATAGAGCCCGAAAGGAAGCGACCCCGCGATCATGAATATGACCGCCACGATATCGACAGGCCCTCGGATGGTCTCGCTATCAAGGAAGTGGCCGAATGAGGCGTCCTTGGTCGAGAACCCGCCCGTCGCCACTGTCGTCATCGCGTGGTTGATCGCGTCGAAGGCCCCCATGCCTAAGCCCCAATAGGCAAAGAAACACATGGCCGTCATCACCACATAGAGGCTGAAGACCGCAGC
>CAWUIJ010000086.1:0-11600 GCA_963922235.1 uncultured Parvularcula sp.
GCGGCTTGGAAGCGGGGCTCGCGTCTCGTTTCGGCTCTTTGTGATCCTGCATCACCGACTTCCATGCCGCGTGCTGCAGCCTGAGGAAAGAGCCAAATCGACCTGAACAATGAGGAAACCGAAAGAGTTCTCAAGTTTGGATGTCAGTTCAAAGCGTGCGTTCGACGCTAAACGGCGACATCAGTGGTGAGTTGATTGAGAAAGATCTCCGCGCGATTAATGTCACCCGTAAAGGCTCCGGAACCGTCAGTCGTCCAGCCACCAAAGTTGGCAGCAGCGAGGCTATAGACCCTTCCGAGGCCGCCAATATCGGACCCAGCCAACGTGCTCGTTTCGAGTGTATCGGTGCCCACAAGGTCGCCATCGACATAGAGGGCACACAGATTGTTGGTAATGGAGCAACTGGCTTCAATCAGTTCAATTCGCTTTGTGAGGGTATACTGAACGAACGCACGCGACGAACTGGTGCCCGTGCCTGAACCATCTCCGAACTGAGCGTAGAGGACCGCGCCAAAGACATAGATGATAATGCCCCGGCCTGAGCCTCCTTGTTCAAACAATATGCCTGTGTCACTAGGCTCGACGCGGGCGACAATCTTGAAGCTGGCTTCTTCTGCATTCGCTAGCGTTGTTTGCGAACCATCGGCAATTCGCCATGTCGCACTCAGCGCCATACCATCTGTCACAGGTGTGATAGGTGATTCAACGGCTATACCCGGCAGTCCACGACTGCTGATGCAGAGACCCAGACCAAAAGCCATAATGCATCGCTCCTTCTAGCAACCCGCTTGATGCGGCTATCAGTCTACGCTGATTTTGAGACACGACGATAAGTCTGCAGAAGGTTTCCGGCTAAGAGCAGCTGCCCTCCATCGCGGCAATCCACTCCGTCATCAGAGCAACGCCTTCTTCATGATGAAGCGCTCGTCCCAACTCAGGCATCATGGCTCCCGGGTCCGTTGATGCGAGCCTATAGATCAGGATCGAGCTCTCTGGATCCCCGGGCATAATTCCAAAACGTCGGCCACCGGTACCCGAGCCCGCAGCAATAGGCGGTTTGCACTGCCCAAGCGCCGCGCCAGTCGCCTCGAACGTTAGATCAAGCCCCGATGTATCCGCTGGCCCATTGGGGTTATGGCAATGCGCACAATTGCTTGCGAGATAGCTTCGAGCGCGATCATCAAGCGACGCCTCAAGGTCATCCCAGGCAGCATCAAGGCGCATCGCGGTTCCTGGTTGGTCCATGAGCCCAGCCTCAACCCAGCGCTCGAGTTGGTTGGCCGTTCGTTCCGCATAGGCATAGTCACGATTGAGTTGACCGACACGTGGGCCCAGGGGCTCAACCTTATTCGTCAATGTGTTATGAGCGTGGCAGGCAGCACACTGATTGGTGTTGGGAACCACATAAGCAAACTCCTGCGAAGTATCTGTTGAAGCGAGCGTCACAGGGATGACGGCCCCGACACGCTTGAGTGTCGCCTCGGTCTGTTCGTCGTTCCAGACATAAGACACCGCGTGCCAACCGTCTTCCCGGTGCACCAAGAGGCGTGTTTCCATCAATCGGTGCACACTGAGCTCAAGTGGATTATCACCGTTGACTGGCGAGAGATCAGACTCTCGCAACGCCACATCCCCCTCGCGAGGATAGTAGAAAGTCTTGGTAATCACCGTCCCTAGCGGAAGATCGAGAGCTTTATTCTCCTGGTACGCCGCAGGTTGTCCCATGCTCCATACTGTCCGCAGCTTATGCGCATAGTCTGTGAAAAGGGGTGTGTTCAGATCATAGGGTATGACGCCTTGTCCAAGGACGAGCTTGCCGCCTCGGATATCAATCGCTCCCCATTCCGATAACAGTTCGGGGTTTTCATCAGCGAAGAACACGGGCTTCACAGCCTTCTCGCCACAGCTGGCAAGAAGGCATGTCAGCGTTACAATCAGAACACGCCACGATGTCACTCAGCCGTGCCTCCCAACTGTGACAGGCGAACCGGCGCGAGGGGCGGCAGCGAACAGCTATGCGGCTCCACCTCCACCCGAATATCTGCGGACTTTCCTGGCAGATCGGCGTTCAGGACCTCAAGACCACCGTCAACACAGATCTCTGGATCACGATCATCGGGGGCAAAGCCATCCCATAGAATGTGAGGGAACCGGCCATTGATCCCAAAGAGCGCCATCTTCGCAGCCTTGAGATCAAGACCATCCGGACGATCCCCACCGCCGGTCAGTTCGTTGTCGTGGATCGAAATCCTATCAGGATAAGGATCAAAACTTTCCGACCAGCTGTCGTCCGCATAATTTGAGGCGTAGACCGATGAGATGATGATATTGGCAGTCCGGTTATCGCGGATTCGGTTCTCGAAAATCTCGACATCGTCATGGCTGTTCACCACCACGCCTGATCCTGCAGGAATGGAGGCGACCGGCGTGCCAGGATGGCCGAAATTGCCTAAGTCATTCTCAAAAATATCATTGTCATAGACACGAACACGGCCGCCCTCTTGGGACAGGTTCGGCATGTTAAAGACAAGAATGCCGCCTGTGTTTCCCGTTGCGACATTGCCGTACACGTCAGCATTCTGGGTGTTCTCAATCTCGATGCCCGCAACATTCTGTTCGGCACGATTGTTTCGGACAATGACGTTTTGGGACTGACCCACATAGATGCCAGCATCTGACGCGCCGACGGCCACGGAGTCCTCAATCAACACATTGCTCGTTTGAACAGGATAGAAGCCATAAGCGCCGTTCTCGGTCTTCGGACCGCCCGTCCAGGCGACGCGCACCCGGCGGATCGTGACCCCGTCCGACTCGTTGACCTTGAGGGCGTCACCCACTGTGTCTTCGATCGAGAGATCCTCAATCAAGAAATCATCGCCGGTCACCAGCAAGCCTTCAGCGCCTGCGACCTGCCCTTTGTAGCTCAGGACCGTTTCGTCCATCCCTGCCCCGCGGATGGTCACACCATCTTGAGTGAGGCTGAGGCTCCGGTTCAGAGCATAGCGGCCAGCGGGAATCTCAATCACATCGCCGGGCTGGGCGTCGAGCAACTGCAGTTGCAGCGCCTCTTGAAAGTCTGCGTCAGTGGGGGCTGCCGCCTCCTGTTCGCCACAGCTGACGAGCACCAGAGCCAGGCCGGTAAGACAAATCGCGCGCATATTGGGTTCCTCCTTGCCAGAAAGATGAACAATGTTCATCTTTCTGGCAAGCGCAAGGTGCATAAGACCCCATGACCGACACAATCAGCCGTCCGCCGCCCCGCCAGGCACGAGCCGAGGAAAAGCGCGCTAAGATCCTCAAAGCAGCAGAAAAGCTTCTGACAGAGAGCGATCCGACAGAGGTCACCACCAAAGCTGTCGCGAAAGAAGCTAGCGTGCCGATTGGATCGATCTATCGCTATTTCGCGAATGCCGATGCGATGCTGCGTGCGCTCTTCGATGCGTTCAACGCAAAGACCCTCAAAACAATGGCTGATATGCCACTCGGCTCACAGCACTGGCGCTCGGACGTTGAGCAAGTCTTCGCAGTGATCCGGTCGATGCATGATCAGCATCCTGCCTATGGTCCTTTGATGAAGCATCTTGGCCGCGTCGATGAGACGGATGATTCCATCCTCTTGCTCCTGACCGACCGGATACGACACATGCGCACCGATCTCACCCGCACGCATGCGGAGGATATCGCTGCCATGGTCATGGGCATTGTCGAAGCTGCTGAGCGGCGGTTCCATTCCCTCGGCACTGATCGGCGTCAGAACGTCTTCGCACAAGCCGAACAAGCAACGGTTGCTTATCTCAGCCTTGTCTTAGATTGAGCTTGTCGAACACGGATTAGTCTTCGTCGGGATGATGGACGTCAACCGATGTGTCAGGGTTGAGATCCTCGCGAGGATCGGTCACGTGCCCTGCAGGAAATGAAACCGACTGAGCAGGAAGCTCCGTATCTAAACAAAGTTTGTGATTGTTGTCGCCATCATTCAAATCAGCGAGCGCAAACGGGCTGACCCCATCGACCGAGCCGCTCTTCCTCAGGACCTCGACTTGATAGAGCTGACGCTCCTCATCACCCGCAGGCTCCCCTCCTGGTTTGGTAATGCCCCCATTCCAAGCGACCCGAACAATCTGCTCTGTTCCTTCGGGACAACCAGAAGCGCCTCCCCACGCAAAGGCTGTTGCAGGCAATCCAAGGTCCCACTGATCCTGCGGAACCACTTCGGCCCACACCATCGAAGGACCAGCTTCCAAGGGCACAACATCGATGGCCGTCCCCTTGAAGTTCGCAGACTGATCTATTGTAAGAAGGTTACCAACGATCTCAACTCTGACGGGTTGATCCTCGAGTGAGCCATAAGCGCCGGCGAGAAGAACAGTCCTTAGCTCGCCCGGACTGTTCGCAGGATCGAGCGTCAGGCAGACAACATCTCCTATAGCGCCCGACTCGGTCGTGACTTTAAAGTCACCCGGCTCGATGGTTTCATGAGCCAACTCATGGGAGAAGACCACCGGCATACCGTCAGCACCGCCCGCACCGTCACAAACCACGCGGTCAGAAACACGCTCCGGCAACGCATCATCGAGCCCAAAGAAAGCAGAGATCAGATGAACATCCCTGCCATCGGCAGCCTGCACGCTGTCAACCTCCGTCACTGTTGCATCGGCTTGCGCATAAGCATCAAGCGTTCGCTCGTACTGGGCAACATCAACAGTGAGTTTAGTTTTTTCGACGTCGCATCCGGAGCAAACGAGGGCCGAAGTCAAGAACAAGACTGCCGTGTACCTCATCACCGTATCCTTCTTTTATATATCGTACACGGACGCTATGGCTTGCGCTAGCACTGTTACTGGAGATCCTGCTAACGCAAGTCCAACGAGCCGATCAGGCCATGTTGGATGAAGCGTTCACAGGCCCGATGATGAGGTCTGCCAACTTCTTACGCTGGAAAACACCGTCCCCATAAAGAGCTTGGTTGTGCAGGTTGCGCTTGAAATAGATATGCAGTGCATATTCCCAAGTGAACCCGATACCACCATGAAGCTGAATTGCCCGATCGGACATAAAGGCCGCCGCGTCAGAAGCAGCACTTTTCGCCATGCGCGCCGCAAGCACCGCACCGCCACTTCCAGAATCGATCTCCGCACACGCATGGTAAAGAATGGACCGCGCTCGATCGATCTCGACCATAGCGTTGACCAATGGGTGTTTGACCGCTTGGAAAAAGCCAATCGGCCGATCAAACTGGACCCGCTGGGTTGCATACTCAACGGTTGTTTGAAGCAGCCACTCACTCGCTCCGCATAGGTCTGCCGAGACCAAAACCAGAAGGCTTGGCCAGGCAGAGCGCAAGGCTTCACCGGCATCTTCCGAAATGATGAAGTCAGGTTCCACACGGACATTCTCAAACTGAACACTCGCTTGATCGCGCGTCAGATCATGAATATGATCGGCGTTGAGGGTGACGCCTGCTGTATCTTTTTCCACTGCACACAGAACTGTCTTATCGCCGATGTTCGCGCTCACGATGATCACATCCGCTTTGAACGCATCCTGAACGAATCGAGCCGCTCCATCGAGCACCAAGCTGTCACCGTCTTCACGCGCCACCAAAGGGGTATCCTCTGGCTCCCAACTCCCGCGATCGTTGGTAAGAGCGAGCGTTGCTGTTGCCCCTTCCGCTATACGCGACAACAGCGCTTTCGCGGCCTCGCTACCGACAGTCCGAAGCACGATGCTCGCCGACAGTGTGGGGATCAATGGGGATGGCAGAGCATGGCGCCCGACTTCCTCGATCATACCAGCAATGCCCACGAGCGAAATATCGCTGCCCCCCTCTTCTTCACCAACAGCCAGGCCCGTCCAACCCAGTTCAACGATTTCTGACCAGAGCTGCTCATCCCAAGCTGCGCGCTCACCCTGGTCATAGACCGGCTCAGGTGACTGAGCGACGAGATTGCGCAATCGCTCCGTGGTAAACTTTTCATCCAGCATCTTGCGCGCCACATCGCGCAGCATCGCTTCGTCTTCGCCAAAACCAAAATTCCTAGGGGCGCTTTCCATGTTCATCATCTTCACCGCCCCTATTTCGACTTCGGAAGGCCGAGCACCCGCTCGCCTAGAATGTTACGCTGCACTTCGTTCGTACCCGCGGCAATCGTATTGCCATACGAATTGAGATAAGAAAGCGGCCAATGGCCCGCGTGCGGAGCCTTTGGATCCAACTTATAAAGTGTCGAATGGGCGCCAGCGATCTCGACACCAAGCCTTGCATTTTCTTGCGCGAATTCTGTGTAGGTCAGCTTCTGTTGGAGCGGCAAACGCATCGGATGGTCACAAAGCTCAGGAACGCGAGACCGCCTTACATTTTGCCTGATACCTTCGCCCACAATGATCCGCTGCATGATCGCATCACGGGTTACGGGATCATCAGCAGCAAGAATGCCGTCGCGCCAGCTGGTTTTCGCGAGCTCAATAAGATTGAAGATCGCATTCGCGCCATCTCCCCCGCCGCTGCCTGCACCCTCGGCAGCTCCGCGCTCGGATAACAGTGTCGTCATCGCAACCGACCAGCCCTTGCCAATGTCATCAAGCCGGTAAGCGTCCGGAAGCCGGACATCCTCAAAGAAAACCTCGTTGAATCCTGTCTCTCCAGTGATTTTAAGGAGTGGGCGGACGGTCACGCCTGGATGCCCTTCAATCGGGCACAGGAAATAGGTCAAGCCGTCATATTTGCTCTCCTTGCTCGTCCGGGTCACGAGGATCATCCACTTGGCAAAATGACCGAGGCTCGTCCAAACTTTATGTCCGTTGACGACCCATTCTTCACCATCACGCTCCGCCCACGTCTTTTGATTGGCAAGGTCTGATCCAGCACCGGGTTCAGAGAAGCCCTGACACCAAATCTCTTGGCCTGACAGACATCCCGGGATGAACTGACGCTTTTGTTCTTCCGTACCGTGTCTTAAGATCGTCGGCGCAGCCATGCTCAGTCCGACAATGTTGATCAGAAACGGAGCCCCTGCTCGGTCCATCTCTTGGTTTGCAATTCGCTGAAGACCGGTATGTCCGTGGCCACCATATTCAATGGGATAATCGACACCGACAAGACCTGCGTTATAGCACTTTAACTGCCATTCTTGTAGATAGTCGCGCTGACCCGTTGTCATCACTTCAATCGGTGTGATCGGAAGGCGTTCGGGCGGCGGCGGCGGGGCGTTATTAGCCAGCCAGTTTTTCGCATATTCACGGAACTCTTCGGCTTTTACGCCGGGTTCTGGTGCATTCACAGCGCTATCCTCTCCAAACGTCGCCAGCTTATCCATGCCGACGATCACTTGTTTATGTTCAGTCGTGTTCTAGCCCGGCTAGACCCCCTTTTGGCAACCATTGTGGCATTAGATGAGCGGATAAAAGACAAAAAACTTTGGATTCTCTCGGCCCGAGTGACAGCGCCCCCAAGCCAAGCCCCCCACTCAGCCCTAGATCGAGCGGGATCGGAACAACCACGCTTTGAGCTTGGCTTTGTCCGGAACCGTCACACAACGGTACCCTGCCTTCACCAAGCCCTCTTTTTCTAACTCCTTGAGAGCAGTACCGATCGAAACCTGTGACACGGCCAGCAGCTCCGCCAGGTCCCTCTGGAGACACGCGACGCCGTTTGGAATCTGTCCTTGTCCTGTATGCAGATAGATGACTTTAGCTAGGCGTGCTGCAACGCCCAACGTCCGAGCGTCGTCATAAAGCTCAAGAATAGCGTTGAGCCGGGCGGTATTCGCGCGCCATAGGCCTATCGCAAAACTGGATTGATTCAGCAGAAGATCATTCAACACGCCGCCATCAATGATGTCGACCTCGCTCTCGCCGACAGAGAACGCGTCATGGGTGTAAGCGTTCCGCTGCAACGCAACATCACCGAAGTGACCACCAGCACCAAGCATACTGACCAAACTAAAAGCACCTCCTGGCGCAAATCGTCCGAAACGCAGCACACCATGAGCGACAATGCAGAGGCGGGGTGGCTTATCTCCCCGAATATGCAGCGCTTCTCGGTCCTTAAAGGTCTGCCTCCGGGCATGGGCCAGAACCTCCTGATACGCAGATTCAGATATGTAATTGCGCAACGGTCCGATGCCGAAATCCAAAAGGTCCATCATCTCGCATCCAAATCCAAAGTACTTTGTCTTCTCGCGGAGTGATTGGCGTCACTATGTCACCTGGTATGATGATGGCGTGGACGTCGGAAACGATGACCGCTGAGAGAACTGAAGTTCGTCTTGGTTCCTTAAGAACAGCCAAAGTGTGCGCCAAGCAAAAAAATGCCCTTCAAGGGCTATCAATAAACTTGGGAGGAATTCAGGGATGAACAAAGTATGTCTATTGGGAAGCGTTGGCGCACTGGCGCTCACGAGCCTTCCTTTCACCGGTGCGTCTGCTCAGGATACTGATGGCCGTCGAATTGACACAATCGTCGTGACAGCGCAAAAGCGCGAAGAAAACATTCAAGAAGTGCCGATCTCGATTTCGGCATACGGCTCAGAGTTCTTGGACGCCTCCGGGATTGATACTCTCCGAGACATTGCGCTCTATTCCCCAAACTTCACGATTGCCACAGCATCGTCTGCGACCAACCAGAGACTCGCGATTCGCGGTGTCGGTTCGGTTTCCAACAACGCGATCGAACCATCCGTTGGCGTCTTTATCGACGGCGTCTACTATCCTCGCTCGGGTTCTGTGCTTGGCAATTTGATCGACCTTGAAACGATCGAAGTTCTTCGAGGGCCGCAAGGAACGCTCTTTGGGCGGAATACACCGATGGGCGCCCTCAACATTCGCACAAAAGCCGCTGCAAAAGACGGTTTTGAAAGCACGTTCCAAGCAGGTGCCGGCTCTCAAAACTCTTACCACTTCGGCGGTAGCGTCTCAGGACCGATCAACGAAAGTGTCGCTTTCCGCATAAGCTCCAAATACAGCGAACGCGACGGTTTCGGCGACAATCTGCTAACTGGTCAGAACTTTGGCGAGCAGGACGACTTCAATATTCGGGGCAAACTTGAATTCGAAGTTACACCGCAATTCGATCTCACGCTAAGTGCGGACTACGGTAAAATCGAAGGCGGTGGCCAAACAGTCGAACTGATCGATGAAACAGCGTCTCCCGTTTTCCTTGGAACGCTCGCGGCTCTTTTTGGTCCTGATGCGGTCAATGTAGCCACCGGTGATCCGACCGATCAAGATATCTATCAAGTCCATGGCGATGCCCTGGATGATGAGCAATGGGGCCTTTCGCTGACCGGTGAGTACGAGTTGGGATCAGGCCACGTTCTTCGCTCGATCACATCCTACCGCGAGTGGGAAGCCTTCAACTTTGAGCAGACGCTCCGTTTACCCGCCGATGTGATCCCTCGCGTCACGGACTATTCGACTGAGACGTTCAGTCAGGAACTCCAGCTCCTATCGCCTCAAGGGCAAACCATCGAGTATGTGGGCGGCCTCTTCTACTATGATGAGACGTATGACATCGCTCAGGATTTCGATCTTGGTCCAGACTTTTGTATTCCCGTTGTTGCTGGTCTCGCAGGCACAGATGCAGCACTTGGTTGCGCCGCGGCTCAACAAGAAGATGCCAGCGAAAGCGATTTTGACCAGGACCTCCAAAGCATCGCCGTCTATGGTCAAGCCACGTGGAATGTGTCGGACGCCTGGTCTGTCACGCTTGGCGGTCGCTACACGACAGATGACAAGACAGGTAACTTCGTCAATGTTGTGAACAACCCGTTCGTCACCGTCCTTGGCATTCGGGACAATGACGAACAACTCAATCTTGATGCCGACGATTATGGTGACACTGACGCCTTCACCTATTTCGGCAATGTCAGCTATTTCCCCATCGACGACGTGATGCTGTTCAGCACGGTCTCAACGGGCTTTAAGTCGGGCGGGTTCAACTCAGAAGGCGCGTTCCCGAACCTGACCAGAGAACAGCGAGGCTTCGCTCCTGAAGATACGATCAATTACGAGATCGGTGTCAAGTCGCAGCTCTTGAACAACACGCTGCAGCTTAACGCGACACTTTTCCGTATGGATATTGACGACTTCCAGGATCGTACCTTTGACGGCATTTCGCTGATCGTTCTCAATGCGGGTGAGCTTCGCCAGCAAGGTGTTGAAGCCGACTTCGTCTGGGCACCTCTGGACCAACTTCGCTTCATTGGCGGTGTCTCCTATCTCGACTCTGAGTTCCAGGAATATGACAACGCCTCTCCGCTGCCTGGAGGCGCGCCCCAAGATCTCGCAGGTGAGCGCAACCACTATGCACCGGAATGGCAAGGGTCGCTGATTGCTGATTGGACGGACGAGTTTAAACCTTGGGGCGGTACGGAGTATTTCCTGCGCGCTGAAACCCAATATGTCGGTGAACAGAACGTGGGTTCCGCAACGAACCAAAACCCGCAAACGGTCCAGGATGAGTACCAACTCTTAAACGCTGGAATTGGTCTCCGCGCCCAAGACAATGCTTGGGAGCTGAGTGTCTTCGGTCGCAACCTTGGCAATGAAGGCTATTGCGAGAACTTCTTCGAGCAGCCCTTTGGCGGACCTCTCGGCGCGACAGACCCAACCACCAACACCACAGCTCAGCGGTGTACGGTTGGAGAACCAAGAACCTGGGGCGTCCAACTGAAAATCAACCGATAAGCCGGGTGTCTGATCTGACTTTCTTCTCAGAGCAGTCCCTCAGAGTCCCCTCCCGTCACCTCTCGGGGTGACAAATGCAAAGACTGATCGATGCCAACTGACGGTTGGCATCGATCCTTTTCGGGATTTACACGACCAAGGGCCTTCCGCCCAATGCTTGACGTTAGGGTTCCCCTAGCGGCATGCAGATGGACTATGGCTGAAACCTCATACTTCAACGACATTTTGACACCGGAGACCGTTTCCCCGCGCCAGCCCGGACAAAAGAAGCGCGAAACAGCACACAGGATTTTCCGCTCAGCCATTGAGCTCATGCAAGACGAAGGCTTTGACGGCGTTTCGATTGAAAAGATCTGTGAGCGTGCCGGCATCGCGCGAGCCACATTTTTCAAGCACTTTGCCAACAAAGCCGCCATCTTTGGTGTCTTCTCGGATATCATTTGCCAAAGACTGGATGAAGAGCTTTCCACTCGAGATCTAACGCCAAACGAGCGCCTGACTCTGATCGCGGATCATCTACAGCGCCTGATCGATGAGCTGGGCGCGGTTGCTCCCGATATGCTCGCGGCTTTCACGTCGGATCCTGCTGGTGGCTTCAAGCTTCATGAACCCAACACAGGGATTACCCAGCGGATTATGGCTATCATCGAAGATGGGCAATCTGACGGGACGTTTGCTGACCATTGGACAGCAGAGGATATTGCCATCAGTTTGGCCTCGGCCTGGGTGGGCATCAGTCGGCGTCGCTTGGTGAGTGACAAAGAACCAAGCGAGAGGCTGATCCATAATGTGTTGGATCTCATTCTTACAGGTATTTCCGCCTGATAAATACCACTGTCCACTGCTGAAGCCTGATTGAATGAAAAAGGAGACTGTGGTTTACTTTTCGCAAAACAATGAGACTTGCGATGAGC